>JAICHC010000021.1 GCA_025922795.1 Candidatus Binatia bacterium
AAAACCGTCAAGGCGTTCAACGACGCGGTCAACGACGCACCGTTCGACCCGTCGAAGCACGATGGCAAATCCACGAGCGGCATCAGTCCGGTGAAGTCCAATTGGGCGCAGCGCCTGGACACACCACCCTACTATGCGTTCCCGGTGACCTGCGGCATCACGTTCACGTTCGGCGGCGTCGGCATCACCGAGAACGGCGAGGTCAAGGACACGAGCGGTAATGTGATTGGCGGCTTGTTCGCCGCGGGGGAAATTACCGGCGGCTCGTTTTTCAACAATTACCCCGGCGGTTCCGGCTTGATGAAGGGCGCCGTGTTCGGCCGTCTGGCGGGCACCGGCGCTGCTGCCTTTGCCAGGGCGAACCGAGCCTAGAGCGCCGGCTGGCGCGTTTCAACGTTCAAGGTTCAAAGTTCAACGTCATCGCTCGGTTTAAAGGAGGGAGAAGCGCACGTGAATCGGCTACGAAAATATTTCATTTTTTCTTTTGTCATTGTTTCGATGTCTTTACTCGCGGGTCAGCTCGGGGCGCAGGATCGCGATGCGATCATCGCCAAGGCCAAGGAAGAAAAAGTGTTCGTGTATTACAGCACTACGGACATCCGCGACGGGACGGCGATGATCCATGCGTTCCAGAAGAAATATCCGTTCGTCGAGCCCAAGCTGCTGCGTCTCGGCAGCACGCAGGTGGTCGTCAAGGTGCTGCAGGAGCACCGCGGCGGCGTCCACTTGTTCGACGTCATCTCCGCGACCAGTTTTCAGTTCTATGAGATCTTCAAAGAAGGTCTGTTTCAAATGTACAACTCGCCCGAGCGGCCGGCGTTTGCCGAGGATTTCAAAGACCAGGAAGGCTACTGGGTCAGCGCTTACCACAATGCCAGCGTGGTGTCATACAACACCAATCTGGTGAAGCCGCAGGAGCTCCCCAAAAGCTACGACGATCTGCTCGCGCCCAAGTGGAAAGGCAAAATGCTCATGGACAGCCGAGAGACCGAGTGGTACGCGAGCATGCTGCAAATTCTCGGCAGAGAAAAAGGCCTGCGCCTGATGCGCGGCCTGGCCAAACAAGAGTTGAGCTTTCGCCCGGGACGCACGCTGATCACCCAGGTATTGGCCTCGGGCGAGGCGCCGCTGGCGGTCAATAATTACGACCATCTCGTGCAGTCGGCCAAGAAACGCGGCGCACCCGTGGAGTCTTTGCCGCTGACGCCGGTCGTCAGCCGGGTTACCCCGATCGCGCTGGGTCGCTACGCGCCGCATCCCAACATCGGCAAGCTGTTTATCGACTTTTCACTTTCCGAGGAAGGCCAGAAAATTCTCCGCGGCTTCGGCCGCAGCTCGGCGCGCAAAGGCATCGAACCGGACGATCTGCAGAGAAAAGGCATCAAGCTCCATGTCAGCGACATCGGCCTGGCGAAGGATTACGCACGCTACGACAAAGAGTTCAAAGAAATTTTCGATTTAAAATGATCAAAGGTTGCGTGTCACCACGCGCAGCGACTATCTCAGTAGGATCATCCGGCATACACGAGAGGAAAAATGGCAAACGGCATTACCGAACAACTGGCGATCCATACGGCGAAAGTGCGCTACGAAGACATTCCTCCTGAGGCAATCGAAAAAGCCAAAGATTGCATCCTCGACCAGATCGGGGTCGAGCTGATTGGTTCCACCCTGGAGTGGAATAAGATCGCCTACCGCTACGTCGCCGAGATGGGAGGGCGCGGCGAAAGCACTGTGGTCAACTACGGCGACAGAGTGCCGACTCTGGATGCGGCGTTCGTCAATGCGACCTTCGGTCAGGGCTGCGAGCTCGACGACGTCGGCTTTGCCGCGGGCGGCCACCCGAGCGCTGCTACCGTGCCGGTGGCGCTGGCCCTAGGTGAAAAGCAACGCAGCACGGGCAAAGATTTTCTCGCCGCCGTGGTCGTCGGCTGCGATGTCATGTACCGGCTGCTGGCGGCGGTGCGGCCTTCGTCGGGCAAGCGCGGGTTTCATAGCCACGGCATCGGCGCACCCTTCGGCGCGATGGCAACGGCAGCGAGACTGCTTGGATTGAAAGAGGGGCAGATGCTTCATGCCTTCGGCATCGCCGGCATGCATTCGAGCGGCACTATGGAATACGATCAAACCGGCGGCGAGGTGAAGCGCGTGATTGCCGGTGTCGGCGCCCGCAGCGGCATCCAGTCGGCGATGCTAGCCCAACTCGGGCTCACCGGCCCGCCGACCATCATCGAGGGCAAACGCGGATTTCTTAAAGTCTTCGCCGATCTGGTAGAGCCGGAGGAAATCACCCGCAATCTCGGCAGTGAGTTCAAGATCATGCGCATCTGGTTCAAGCTTTATCCGTGCGTCGCCACCGTCCAGGGAGTGATTTATACGCTCAGCAAATTGATCGAAGAGCATCGCTTCGGGGCCGACGACGTCGAAGAAATCCGCGTCGGCATCTCCGAAACTTCGTTGTCGCACGGCGGCGCGATTTACGAGCCGCACGATACCGCGAGCGCGCAGTTCAGCCTGCCGTTCTCGTTGGCCATCCGCCTGTTGAAGAACGACAACGATCTAAGCTTTTACATGGATCCCAAGCTGTGGACCGATCCGAAAGTTCTGGCGCTAGCCAAGAAAGTGAAGAGCTACGCCGACCCGAACGCGAAGAAGGACCAGAATTACAACACGACGATGGAGGTCAGGCTCACCAACGGCAAAACGTACAAAGCGTTCGAGCCCTATCCGCCCGGCTCGCCGCTCAACATGGTGAGCCGGGACGTGCTGCGCGCCAAGTTTCGTAAGATGGCGCGCGCCGTGCTACCTGACGAGCGCATCGACAAATTGATCGAAGCCGTAGATCGACTCGAGACCTGCAACGATACGGCGCAATTGATACCGCTGCTCGTGAAGTGACGCGCAAGACGGCTGGGATGACCGAACCGGCGCTCCGCCACGTCCTCGAGTTCATCCACAAACATTAGCCCAACGTCGCAAGGTTCTTGCTTGCCTTGACTCTGTGGAGTAGATCCAATCGACGGCACGATCGGATTTGTTTGACTGTTGGCGACGCACTCGGATAGGTTTCCATGGCGACATAATTAAATCGGAGGGAAATAAAATGCTATCGCAGATTCGCATTTACACGATCAATAAGGGTGAGATGGATAATTTTCTGAAGCATTTCAAAGAAGACATCATGGCGCTGCACCAAAAGATCGGCGTACCCATCGTCGGCACCTGGGTGAATCGGCCACAGAATGAATTCATTTGGGTCAGGACCTACAAAGATAAGGCGGAGCTCGAAGCGAAGACCAAAGAGTTCCAAGCCGCGGTCGCGGAGGCCGGAATCAAACTTGGCGGCAACGTTGCGAAGATGGAAGTTCGCGAGGCCGAGTCGGCGTTCGCGTAGAAGTAGAGTTGACGGCGGTCACCGGTGGCGGCATATCCCCAGGCTATTCTGACGACTTGCGGCTCGTCGTAGACGAGTTGTCGGCCGGCCGGGATCTCTAACTGTCGGCTTGATGCTTGTTGTGGACCATCTTTTTCGCGCCGACGATCTGTTCACTGCAGGCGGGTTTGAACCCCGGCCCCTACTAACCAAGCTCGAATTCCGTGCTCTGAACGTCGCCGCCCCAAACATCCACGGGAGTGCCGCTGGGGTAGACGATCGGTTGATGAGTGGCGTCGTCGAGCCGGCGATGGCCCCAGCCAAACTCCACGGCGAATCCCCCCGGGGTTTGCACATAAACATGTATGGTCTGACAATTGGGATGCCGCCCGGGTCCCATGCCGATGGGCGCTCCGTGGGTCCGCAGGAAATGATAGGAGCGCATGACGTCATCGAGCGAATCAACTTCGAGCATCACATGTTGCAGTCGGGGAGACTTGCCCGGCATACACGGCGCGAAAGCGATGTTGTGATGACGCGCATTGCAGCGCAGAAAGCACAAACGTATAGAGTCGTCGATGCATACCCAGTCGCTCAAGCGAAAGCCCAACACACCGGTGTAAAAGTCGTGTGACCGCTGGGTATCCTTGACCGTGAGCAGCACATGGCCCAGACCTGTGACGTTAAGTTCGCGAGTGTAATGCACCGGCTCTTCGTCAATCTCGAAGCCGTACGATAACGCCAGAGGATGACCATCGGGATCCTTGAGCTCGATAAACTCAGTCACCTGTCGTTCGAGACATTCCTCCTTGCTGCCTGGGCGCCAATCCATGTCTCGGGCGGCGAGTTTGGTTTTCCACTCGTCCAGCGCGGCAGGGCCGCCGACGTCAAAGCCAATGTAATCAAGGACCGGCTCGCGAGCCGTACGCGCCGCCAGGCGGTGTCGATAGCGATCGACCCGCATATAGGTCACGTTTCCGTCGGGCGAGTTGGTGGTCGGAAGACCAAGCATGTCATGGGAAAAACGCGCGAAGGTTTCGCGATCCGGCATGCCGACCCCAATTTGCATGATTTCTTTTATCGTACTCATGGTAGATCCTTTCCCAGCAAAACAGCGCGGTGTTGATCATCCCTCAATCGTTCGGTTTGTACAACCGCACGACGACGCAAGCAGCACCCCACGGGGAATGCCGGTTCAGAAAATCGACAGATCGTTGCAATCGTTTATGAAGGTCGGCATCGTGAACGGAGAAAAGAAGTTTCATACATTGGTCACTGTACTAAAAAAAGAGGTGAGGAAAAAGCGATGGCGCAAATCACGGAAATCGCCCCCGATATTTATCGTATCTCGACATTTATTCCTGAGGTGAATCTCCAGTTTAATCAATTTCTCGTGCGCGACGAGCAGCCGCTGCTGTTTCACACCGGTATGAAGGGACTGTTTCCGGTCGTGCGTGACGCCGTCGCCACGTTGCTCGCGCCCGCCACCCTCCGATGGATCGGCTTCAGCCATTTCGAGGCCGATGAATGCGGTGCGCTCACGGAATGGCAGACGCTCGCGCCTGAGGCAACCGCGGTATGTAGTCTCGTCGCCAAACTGGTGAGCATCGACGATGTGGTCGCTCGCCGCCCGGCGCAGCCGCTGGCCGATGGAGAACAGCTTTGTACCGGGAAGTACCGGTTTCGCTTTCTCCAGACTCCGCATGTGCCGCACTGCTGGGAAGCGAGCCTGCTGTTTGAGGAAACCCATGGCACTCTGTTTTGTTCCGACCTGCTCCACCAGAGCGGGGATGTCGAGCCCAGCACCGGCGCGGATGTGGTTGGGCGATTCGAGCAGACGCTCGTCGAATATCAGCAGGGGCCTTTTGCGAACTATCTACCGTATACACCCTACACAGAGCCGACGCTGAAACGGCTCGGGGCGCTCAAGCCCAAAACCTTGGCAACAATGCACGGGTCGACGTTCGTCGGTGATGGTGAGCGTGCCCTTGCCGACGTCGCAAGAGTCTTGAAAGAAGTCCTCGCGGGCCGCTAGCGGCAAACTGTGATTACACAGCTGGCCGGCTTTCAGAAAGGAAGCTAGCGCATGAAGCTCAAGGTAGTGCTGACAGTCTCGGCGATTTACCTGGCCGTCCTTGGCGCCGCTTGCTGCGCTTCGCCAATGAGCCGATCGATGGTGGTCAGGTGTTCTTTCGATTCCGCTTCCCCCGGCGCCCAGCTATGCATCGGAAAATCGGTCGTGTGGACGTAGAGCAACCTGATATCCTCGCGGTTCTTGAGGATGTCGATCGCAACGGCCCAGAGCCAATAGTTGATCTCGCGGCTGTAAATAGGCGGTGGCTTTCCATACAGATCGATAAAATCGGCGGGCGGAGTTTCCGCCGCGACGGCGATGGTTGCGCCTTTGCTCAAGAGTCGAATGGTTTTGTTCTTGCAAGTGAGCAGAGCGGAGCGAAAGCCGCACTCGGCCGCGCGCGTTAGAATGGTCGGAACCCGGATGAAGTCCGCGCTCTCCATGTAGTCCGCTTGACCGCTGGTCTCGTCAAAGTACGAGTTTCCGGTGATCCCATGGCTTTTCGGCCAAGCGCCGCAGCAGATCGAGACGTTGTTGGCGTTGGTGACGGTTGGAAAAACCGCGTTGACCGTGTTGAACAGGCCGTCTTTGCTCATCGACCTCAGCACCGGCATGGGGCCGGCGTCAAAATAATCGATGCCGAAGCCGTCAATCATGCCGATCACCACTCTTTGCTTTTCGAGAATCATGGCGAACTCCTCCTGCTTAAATGATCCTGCGGCGTATGGCCGCGCTGACTTGTTCGACCGCAATGACCAAGCCAAAAATGGCTAAAATGGCGGTCGCGGCCTGACTATAGTTGAACATCTCCATTGCGACCTTGAGCTCGATGCCGATGCCGCCGGCTCCCACCAGTCCGAGAATCACCGACGAGCGTGTCGCTTTTTCAAGGCTGAAGAGCGAGCTGTTGATGAAGGAAGGCAGAGCCGCCGGTACCACCGAGCAGAAAACCACGTCGGCCCGGCGTGCTCCAAGAGCCCGCAATGCTTCTTGCGGACCTTGGTGAGCTTCTTCCATCGCCTCCGCAAAAAAACGTCCGCAAAAACCGATCGTGTCGATGACGATGGCGAGGGTCGCGGCGAATGGACCAAGCCCGACAGCGACGACAAACAACAGCGCCCAGACAAGGTCCGGGACGGTGCGGAAAAGCGATACGACCATCCTGGCGAGAAAATAGAGCGGCGGAAACGGGCTATGGAACCGGCTTGCCAGGATCGCCAAAAAGAAGCTCAAGACAATTCCGAGCGAGGTGCCGACCAGGGCCATTCGAAAAGTCTCCGCGATAGCCGTTCCTACCCGGTGGATTTTGTCCAGGTCGGGAGGAAACATCTCCCCGAGGATCCGCCCGATATGCGGCAGCCCGGCGATAAGTTGGTTGGCAGAAAGGCCGACATTGGCGGCCGAATGAATAAGCAGCGCGAGCGTCAGCAGCCCGAAAAACGAGCCGAGTCCCGGAAGCTGAAAACGAGGCGGCAAGGAGTTAGGCATCGGCTGCCGGAGAATCGTAGATCTCCCGTAAGCTCGAAATCGTTTGGCTCTTTGCCGGCGCGTCGAGAACCAATGAGCCGCCGGAGAGCCCCAGAAGCCGCGCGGAATAGCGTAACGCGTGCTGCAGGTTGTGAGAGCTGAACAGAAACGTGATGCGGCCTTTCTCCATCAGACCGGCGAAAAGCGTCATGATCTCCTCGGCGGCCTTGGGGTCGAGGCTCGCCACCGGCTCATCCGCGATAACGACGCGCGGCGACTGCATGAGCGCCCGGGCGATCGCCACCCGTTGGGACTGGCCGCCCGAGAGCCGATCGGCGCGGCGACCCGCACAATCCGCCATTCCGACCAACTCGAGACAGTGAAGAGCCCGTTCTCTCTCGATGCTCGGGGCGATCTGATGCCACCAGCCACTGATGCCGGTCAGGGACAGCGCGCCTGGAGGACGTTGGAGAGCACCGATAGCCGTCCGACCAGGTTGTGTTGTTGGAATACAAAGCCCACCCTGGCGCGAAACTCCCTCAGCCTCCGAGGCGGCAACGTCGAAAGCACCTCGCCGAAAAGGCACGCGCTGCCTTCATCGATCGGCGCCAGGCCGACACAGCAACGCAACAACGTCGATTTCCCCGCTCCGTTGCAGCCGATGAGAGCCACGGCCTCACCCTTGGGGACTGCAAAGCTGATATCGTCGAGAACCTTGCCGTTCGGGTCATAGCTCTTGCTCAACCCGATCGCCGCTACATCGATGCTTGGAAACGGGCCGGTAACGGCGGCATCAGGAAGTTCGTTACCGATCGGACGACGCGCTCGGAGAACCGCGCCGGATAGCAGCGCCATCGCGCTTATGCCGCTCATCAATTGCCTCCGACAAATTGCGCGTACTGCGTGTGGCCGATGGTTGCATCCATGGCGCGGATATAGTCGTAATCCCGTTCTTCGATGCGCGTGAGAAACTTCATGCCTTTGTATTTCTGGGTGTCTTTGCCGGTCAAAATCGCTTTGATCAGCTCTTGTGACCGGTTGAGAAAAGCCTGACGAACCGTCTCGACGATTTTTTTGTCGACGTGCGCGCCGGCCAGCAATGGATCGTTAGGCAGGTCGGGGCCGCGCGAGATCACTCGGAACGCCGCGGGCTCCAATGGCTTTTCTTTATCGCGCAGCACGAGAAAGTAGCTATAGGTCATGCCGAAGGCCGCAACGTCGCCGCGTTTTAGCGCTTCCCAACCCACGTTGGTGGCGACGTGCTGCGCCTGAATATCTTTGAGAGGGTCGAGTCCGTCGTCCTTCAGGAGTTGCATGGGCGCGAGATGCTTGGACGTGGAGCCGACGTCGCCGAACGCGACTTTTTTGCGCTTGAGATCCTTGACGCCGGTGATGCCGCTGTCGGCCATGGTCACCAGCGCCGCAAAGTAATCCGGCCTCGAGAAGCCGATGATCGGGTAGGCGTTCGTGCGCGCACGAAAAATGATGTACTCGGCCGGTCCGGTGAGCACCAGATCGATCTTCCGCGACTTGAGCGCTTCGACCGCCGCGGTGCGATTGCTCACGGGGAAGAACTTGATGTCGAGGCCGCTCGCGGCGCCCAGGACCTTTTGAAACGCGCCATACTCGGCGTGGAGTTCTTCGAGCCCGACGATGTCGGTCACCGCAAGGCGGACGCTCTCCTGCGCGCACAGCGCGCGCGCAAGCAACAGGCTGGCGCATATTAGAGCGACTGCCAGAACAACTTGAAACCGCAAACGGCGCAACCCTCGCAGAGCCGCTGCACCGTCTTGGACGTTAAAGCATGAATCCATAGGATCCTCCTTTGGCAAGTTTTTCTGAAAACCATTGAAACCGCTGAGAGTTAACAAAATGTGACGGGGAGGCGAATTTTAGATGAACGGATGCAGAGCGGGGAGAGTTCACCCGTTAGATGGTTTCTGCGGCCGGCCATGCGAGAGGCGCTGTCAAGGCACCTGATTGCAAAAGCTGGCGCTACCCCAACATCTTAAGCTAAGTTTCCGGAAGCGAGCTCGTTTGAACTCGAATGAAAACACCATGAAAGGGCCTTTATGAAGATCGACTCCGAGGATTTTCGCGTGGGTGAGGGGAAAAACGTCGTGCTCAAGAAGTGGCCAACGAAGTTGAAGCCCTATTACAAGACGGGCAAGCAACTGAAGAAACTCCTTCAAGACCGCATCGAAAAAATGAGCGATCTGCAAGCCGTGCTTTACGCCTCGAATCGCTACGCGGTGTTGCTGATCTTTCAGTCCATGGATGCCGCCGGCAAGGACAGCGCCATCAAACATGTGATGTCCGGGGTCAATCCTCAAGGTTGTCAGGTTTTTAGCTTCAAGCATCCAAGCGCGGAAGAGTTGGACCACGACTTTTTGTGGCGCACAACTCGCTCCTTGCCGGAGCGCGGCCGGATCGGCATCTTCAATCGCTCCTATTATGAGGAAGTTCTGATCGTCAAGGTTCATCCTGAGTTGCTCGAAGCCGAGGGGGTTCCGGACGCCGCAAGGGGCCAAAAGTTGTGGAAACAGCGCTACCGATCGATTTGCGATTTGGAGGCGCACCTTCATCGCAACGGCACTCGGATCGTGAAATTTTTTCTCCACCTCTCCGAGGAAGAACAGCGCCTGCGCTTCCTTGCGCGCATCGACGAGCCGGACAAGAACTGGAAGTTCAGCCGCGGGGATGTGGAAGAGAGAAAGTTTTGGAAAAATTATATGAAGGCCTACGAGGACTGTCTCAGCGCCACCAGCACCAGCGAGTCCCCCTGGTACGTCGTACCGGCGGACGACAAGAAGAACGCCCGGCTGATCATATCGCAAATTCTTCTGGACACACTCCGGCAACTAAAACTCGAATACCCAAGAATTACCGACGAGCAACAGAAGGAACTACGTGCCATACGGAAGCTGCTCGCAAGTAGGTCCGCCTAGGTCGTGTTCAGTGGGAAATTCGACTGAAATGACAATGCGCCGGAACGGCCAACCAAGTTGCAACCACAATCGCCCGGAAACCCGAGTGATCTGCCAGACGTGACCGGGGAGAAAATGACGGCTCCACTGCCGTGCTTTGCCGGTAGGAGATTGAATTTTTAGGAATATTCTCGGCGCAAGTGTGAAGCCCAGGAATGCATCATTGCAAGACCTGATCTTCGATCCGCTCTTGACCCATAGACCCACTTCTGCACCTTGATCTAGATTCCGACAGAGTCTCTTGCATGCGCCGCTCGTTATCAGCGATGCGGCTTCCTTGTTTCGTTCACCCGTATTTCTATAATTAATCGTCTGTACCCATACCGGCCGCACAGGCGCGATTACTCGGAGACGGTCATGAATATACTCCTTCTTTCGATGCCGGATTCCTCTGAGCATACACCGAGCGTCAGCATGCGGATGCCGAACGGCGCACTCGGTTCCCTCGCAGGAAATGTCGACCCGCACCATCGGATCGCTGTTGCCGATCTCATATTGGTTGCGAAACGTATCCGAGCAACCGTCGAAGAGCTCATGGAAAAAACCCAGCCGGATTTGGTGGGCCTCTCGGTGATGACCTTCCAACGGAAGACCGCTAAAGCAATCATCGGGCTAGTGCGCTCGCTTCGGCCGAATGTGCGCGTTGTCGTGGGCGGCTATGACCCGAGCATGGCGCCCGAAGCCTATACCGAGGATTCGGCCGATTTCGTCGATTTTGTCGTGCGCGGCGAAGGCGAGACCACTTTCCGCGAGTTGTTACGCGCCCTCGAATCGGAAAATGGCTATGAGCGAATCTTAGGTTTGTCCTTTCGGGAGCACGGGCGGTTTCGACACAATCCCGATCGCCCGGTGAACCAACTTAACACCGGCGAGATTCGGCTGCCGAACCGCAACGCCCGCGTTCTCCGCGGCTACACGATGCTTGGCCGCCAGGTGGATGTCGTCGAGACTTCCCGCGGTTGTACGTTCGATTGCAGCTTCTGTTCAATTATCGCGATGCGTGGTCGCCAATTTTACACTTATTCGCTCGATCGGGTATTGGCGGACATCCGCGACGCCCGCGATCACGGCGCACGAGCGATTTTCTTAATCGATGACAACATCACCCTGAACGTGCGGCGCTTCGAAGTCCTTTGCCAGGCGATTATCAACGCAGGGCTAAATTGCGTGGATTACATCGTGCAGGCGATGACTTCAGCGATCGCCAACCATAGTCAGACACTCGTGCCGCTGATGCGCAAAGCGGGTTTTCGGTACGTTTTCCTCGGTATCGAGAACATCCTGGAGTCTGATTTAAACTTGCTGCGCGCCGGTTCCAAGAACGCGCGGCGTGAAAACGGGCGCAAGGCTGGCAACGCCACACTCGAGGCGATCGCCGCCCTGCACCGGAACAAGATGTTTGTCGTCGGCGGCCTGATTGTCGGCAATCCCTCCGATACGCGCGAGGCCGTGGAGGCTAATCTTGAATTCGCGCGGCGATACGTCGATTGGCCCTATATCCAGCATCCCACGCCTTATCCTCGCACGCCGATGACCCAAGACTTTCGCGCGCGCGGCCTGATCATCGACGATCAGCCGGAAAACTACGACGGAACAACCGCCGTCGTGCGAGGCGATCACTTACCGGCCGAAGAGATCGAATTTTTGAGATGGCGTGCGGAGCGCTGGATGAAAGTTCGTCACTTGCGGCCGGTCTTCTCTCACAGCCCGCTGTTCGTCATGCGCAATGGCGCAAAAATGCTCGCCCATACCTTTCGCGGAGTGACCTTAAAGACCCTGTTGGGCCTCGAAGATGAACGCACAGCTTTCGCGCGCTACCGCGCAATCCGTCGGGCGGAGCGAGTGTATGTTTGACAAGTTGCTCTTCAGGAATGTCGCGCGCCCACAGATGTCGCATTCAGTAGTTGTTTAAGATATCCAGGCACGACCCCCAATCAGACGCTTCGAGCTGCCTGGAACCACGCCGAAGCGGCGAGTTTCTCAGGCCGCTTACAGCTTTCGGAAGAGTTGCTAAGCTACATTGGATGAAGCGTTGGAAATCGCGGCTGCCCGCTCTGGTCGACCGAGCAGACAAGTTTTCCGACAGCGTCCGCTCGCGCCTGAGGAAAATCACCGGTTCTAACAATCCTCTGATGATCCTTCCTTATTTGGGTTACGGCACCGCGGACAAGTTCCTGTTTGCCGGTAGAGTATTGGAGGACGAAGGATTTACCCCGGGCAGCAGCGCCGATCGTACCTGGCGCAATCTCGTCAACATGTACAGGCGCTTTGAATCCGACGAAGTGCCGGGAGCTCGAATACTCGCCCGCTTCCAGGGAAGCGAAAACGAAGTGACGACCGATGACGAGGGCTATTTTAGTTTCGAAATTCAACCGGTCCGACGCTTGCACTCCCACGGGTGGCACCAAGTTGAATTGGAGCTGTTGGACCCGCCGTCGCCCAAAGACGATCCGGTGCGCGCGACCGCTCGAGTGCTGGTGCCTTCCGCAAACGCCAGATTCGGTATCATCAGCGACATCGACGATACCGTAATATCGAGCAACGTCGTCAACAAGTTAAAAATGAT
>JAICHC010000022.1 GCA_025922795.1 Candidatus Binatia bacterium
GCCCGAGGAACAGGACGGCAACATCATCGCGCTCCCGCGCGACAAGGCACAGATCACCCTGGAACCCGGTGGGCAGATCGAGCTGAGCGGCGAGCCGTGCGAGAGCATTCACTGCACCTACGGTGAGTTCAGCCAGCATATCCGCGAGCTGCTCGAAGTCGCCGAGCCACTCGATATCGTTTTTCTCGGCCTCGGCATGCAACCGGTGAGCCGGGTCGAGGAGATCGAATGGGTCCCGAAGAAGCGCTACCGCATCATGGGCCCGTACATGCTCAAGGTCGGTACGCTCGGCCAGCGCATGATGAAGCAGACTGCGACGGTGCAGGCCAATGTCGACTTCCTGGACGAAAAAGACGCGATGGCAAAGTTCCGTACCGGCATGGGGCTGGCGCCCGTGCTGATTGCCATGTTCGCCAACTCGCCGATCAGCGAAGGCCAGCTGAACGGCTACCGCAGTTTCCGCGAGCATATCTGGACCGATACCGACCGCAGCCGGTCCGGCCTGCTCAAATTTGCCTTCGCCCCCGACGCCTCATTCGCCCATTACGTCGAGTATGCCCTCGACGTTCCGATGTACTTCATCATTCGTCACCATGATTACATCGATATGACCGGTCTAACGTTTCGCCAGTTTCTCGAGCATGGCCACAACGGCGAACGGGCCACCCTTCAAGACTGGGCCGACCATCTGACCACACTCTTTCCCGAGACACGCATCAAACGCTATATCGAAATTCGCTCGGTGGATAGCCAACCGCCGGAGTTGATGCCCGCGCTTTCAGCTTTGATCAAGGGTATTTTCTACGACCCCGATTGTCTGTTGGCTGCTTGGGATCTGGTCAAAGGCTGGTCGTGGGACGAACGCATGGAAACCTATCTCGATTCGCACAAGGACGCCCTAGCGGCTCGCGTTCGGCGTTACACTCTGCTCGATCTGGCCAAGGAACTGTTCCAGATCGGCTGGGAAGGTTTGCGCCGACAGAAATCTTTCAATCGCAACGGCGACGATGAAACCATTTACCTCGCTCCTCTAAAGACGCTGCTCTTCCAGGGAAAATGTCCGGCCGATATTCTGGTCGAGAAATGGGAAGGGGAGCTGCGTCAGGACATTAAAAATTTGATCGCCTACAGCGCCTACAAGCTGCCATAGATTTCCGCGACGATGCGGCGGTGATTCAAACGCGCTAGACGCTCCTCGAGTTCGTCATCCGCCGCGCCGCAAAACGCTTTCAACCAGCGCCGCTTGAGTTCGCCGATGCGCCGCTGGCTGGCTTCCACGCGGGCGCGCAAAGCCGGGCTGCGCTCGGCTTCGCCATAAAGAAAGTCGAGCGCCGCAACCGCCTTGGTCAAATCGTGGCAAAACAGCATGATGTCGACGCCTGCGTACAGCGCCAGCGCCGCGGCTTCACCTGGATCATAATATTCACTGACTGCTTTCATCTCCATATCGTCGCTGAAGACTACGCCGTCGTAGCCGAGCTGATGGCGCAGCAGACCCGTGAGAATCGGCTCGGAGAGCGTGGCCACATGGGTGGGGTCGAGGGCGGCGAACTTCACGTGCGCGGTCATGAGCGCTTCGATGCCGCTACGGCATGCCTCGATGAACGGCGGCAGCTCGACGGTTTGCAGCTCGCCCCAAGATTTGTCGACCACGGGCGGGGCGATATGCGAGTCTTGGTCGGTGCCGCCGTGGCCGGGAAAATGTTTGGCGCAGGGAATGATGCCGCCGTCCTTTAGGCCGTGCGCCCAGGCTGAAGCCATAACAGTGACCGACCGAGAGTCGGTGCCGAAGGCGCGCTCGCCGATCGGACTCAGCGGGTTGGAATTGACATCCAGAACAGGAGCGAAATTGAGATTGATTCCGACCAGCGCCAACTCAGAGGCGCTGGCGCGCCCGACGCGATAGGCCAGACCCGCATCCTGCCGTGCAGCAATTTTAGCCGCGGCGGGAAAATGGGTGAACGGATACGGCAGGCGGTGCACGGCGCCGCCTTCCTGGTCGATCGCGATCAACGGCGGATGGTCCGTCGCGTGGGTCCAAAGATTGCGACACAATGAATGGATCTGGCGCGGCGTGCCGCAATTACGCTTAAAAAGGACAAAGCCGCCGAAGCCATACTCCTCGAAGAGAACTTGCTCCGACACG
This sequence comes from Candidatus Binatia bacterium, assembly GCA_025922795.1. The sequence goes on from JAICHC010000022.1 coordinate 2,147, forward strand.
CCGATGCGCTCGCCAGAGCAACCGACCATAATCATCTGGCCGAGCTTTTTGCGGAGGTCGTCCATCGGCGCCGACTATAACATAAACTGGACAAGTTTTTTGCCAACGTGTAAATTCACCAGACTGGATGGCAAAGGCGAAATATATCGTCGTCGAGGGGCCGATCGGCGTCGGCAAGACCAGTCTTGCCAAGATGCTGGCGCTCGAGTTTCAAGCCCGCAAGGTGTTCGAGCGGGTCGAAGACAATCCTTTTTTGCCAAGGTTCTATAAATCGCGTGAGACCTACGCCTTCCAGAATCAAACTTTCTTTCTCCTCAATCGCTACCAGCAACAAATCGAGCTAGCGCAGCAAAATCTGTTCGAGCAGAATACAGTGGCAGACTACCTGTTCGCCAAGGATCAGATCTTTGCCACTTTGACCCTGAGCGCCGAGGAACTGAACCTCTATCAACAAATTTACGCCCTATTAAACACCCGGGTGCCTAGACCGGACCTGGTCGTCTACCTCCAGGCGCGCCCCGAGGTGCTTTACAAACGGGTCAAAAAAAGAGATAAAAAATTCGAGCGCGGCGTCACCTTCGAATACCTGAGCGAGGTGTCTCAGGCGTACAATCAGTTTTTCTTTCATTACGACGAGACACCCCTGCTGGTCATCAACACTTCGGAGATCGATTTCGTCTCAAGCAGCGAGCATCTGGCTGACTTGATCAAGGAAATCAACAACATGGGTTCGGGGACGCAGCACTATATACCGCTTGGATCCAGGTAGACTGGACCGAGACGGATGCCAAAAGGCGATTATTCGGGAAGAGCCAGTGGCTCTTCCTGGCCGCGTTGGCCTTCCGGATCGGTCCGGAAGGCTTTTTTCGTTTGGGAGGGGTGTCATGGGCGACAAAATCACCGTACCCCATATTGTCAAGATGAAGCAGCGCGGCGAAATGATCACCTGCCTGACGGCATACGATTATTCCTTCGCGCGCATTCTCGACGAGGCCGGCGTCGAGCTTCTGCTCGTCGGCGACTCTCTCGGCTGTGTGGTTCAGGGAAATCACAACACTCTGGCGGTGACCATGGACGAGATGGTCTATCACACACGGTTGGTCGTGCGCGGCCGCAAGCGCGCGTTGGTGATCGGCGACATGCCGTTCCTTTCTTACCAAGTCAGTAAGGAGCAAGCGCTCGCCAACGCGGGCCGATTCCTGCAAGAAGGCGGCGCCGAGGCGGTCAAGCTCGAAGGCGGCGTCCACCTCAAAGAAATTATTGCCGCCATCGTCAGAGCGGGTATTCCGGTCATGGGCCATATCGGCCTAACGCCGCAGTCGCTACATCAGTTCGGTGGCTACAAGATTCAGGGCAAAGATAGCGCGCGGCGCGACATGCTCTTGCGCGATGCTCTGGCGGTGGAAGAAGCGGGCGCCTTTTCAGTCGTATTGGAAGGCATGCCGCTCGATTTAGCCCGGGAGATTACCGGGCGGCTCACCATCCCGACCATCGGCATCGGCGCCGGCAGCCACTGCGACGGCCAGGTTCTGGTCATACATGACATGCTCGGTTTGTTCGACGATTTCAGGCCGAAGTTCGTCAAACAGTATGCGGATCTCAAAAGCGTCATGACCGGCGCGGTGAAGGATTTTATCCGCGACGTGAAAGAGCGAAAATTTCCCACGGAGGAGCACTCGTTTAAATAGAAATTGGAGTGTTGGAGTGATGGAGTGTTGGGCCTAGCCCAGTACTTCAAATCTTCGATCATGCAAGTCATCGAGAGCATCGCTATGATGCGCGGGTGGAGCGAAGCCGAACGCTGCGCCGGGCGGCGCATTGCGTTCGTGCCAACCATGGGCTTCTTGCACAGCGGGCATCTTAGTCTGGTAGGTGACGCCAAGCTACGCGGCGACCGGCTGGTCGTATCGATCTTCGTCAACCCGGTGCAGTTCAGCCCCGGCGAAGATTTCGCTGGCTACCCGCGCGACTTCGAGCGCGACCGTCATTTGCTCGAACAAGCGGGCGTCGACGTGCTGTTTCGCCCGTCCGTGGCGGAAATCTACCCGCATGGCGCTCAGACCTATGTCGAAGTCGAAAGGCTGAGCCTGCCACTCTGCGGCGCGTTGCGCCCTGGCCACTTCCGCGGCGTGGCCACAGTGGTGGCCAAGCTTTTTAATATCGTGCGGCCGCACGTTGCGGTGTTCGGCGAGAAAGACTATCAACAGCTGCAAGTGATTCGTCGTTTGGTGCGAGACTTGAGCATGAGCGTTGAAATCGTTAGCCATCCAATTGTGCGCGAGCCCGATGGTTTGGCGCTAAGCTCACGCAATGCTTATCTGACCGCGGCGGAGCGGGCTGCGGCGGTTTGTCTCTCCCGGGCGCTTTATCAGGCGGAGCGTTTATTCAAGCGCGGCGAGACCTCGGCCGGCGCGATCATTCGCAAGGCTCGCGCCGAGCTGGACAACGAGCCGCTCGCCGCCGTCGAGTATGTCAAAGTGTGCGATGCCGAGACGCTGAACGACATTGAAGCGATCAAAGATGCGGCAGTGCTCGCGTTGGCGGTCCGCATCGGCAAGGCGCGCTTGATCGATAATCGAGTGTTGGCGCGCCCGCAAGGAGAATAACAGCGATGCCCGACGAGGTGACTCCCAAGATCAAGACGCGCTGGAGCGACAGTTTGCGGCGCTACTTCCTCGCCGGATTGCTGGTTTTTATGCCGGTGGCGATCACACTCTGGTTTATCGGCTGGGTGATCGGTTTACTCGACAGCGTGTTCGACGTGCTCCCGAGCGCGGTCCACCCCAACTCTTATCTGCCTTTTGCGATTCCAAAGCTCGGCGCCATCGTCACGCTGATGTTGATTCTCTTTCTCGGCGTGTTAACCAGCGGCGTGGCGACCCGGCGCTTTCTCGCTGCCTGGGAAGCTATTTTTATCCAGATTCCGGTGTTTCGCGGCGTCTATACCGCCGTGCAGAAGCTCGTGCAGACCTTTCTCGGCCAGTCCAACGCGCAGCGCCAGGTGGTGATGATCGAATACCCGCGCGCCGGCATCTTCACCGTCGGCTTTGCCATGGGCCGTGCCTGGTCCCATCTTGAAGAGAAGAAAAACACCCAACTGGTCAACGTGTTCGTGCCGACGACGCCGAACCCGACCTCCGGCTTTTTCCTGCTCGTGCCGAGCAACGAAGTGACCTTGCTCAACATGACCATGGAAGAGGCGCTCAAGTTGATTACTTCGAGCGGCCTGATCACTCCGGACGACAAGTACAAGATCAATGGCAGGTAAGAAACCGGCGGCGCCCGGCGAGCAGATCGTCTGCGTCAACCGCCAGGCGCGGCACAATTATTTTATCGACGAGACCTATGAAGCAGGCTTGATCCTCGTCGGCAGCGAGGTGAAGTCGCTGCGCGACGGCAAGGCGAACCTTGTGGATAGCTACGCGCGCATTCAGAAAGGCGAAGCGTTTCTGGTCAATACTCACATTAGTCCCTACGCGGGCGCCAACCAGTTCAATCACGAGCCGACGCGCACGCGTAAGCTTTTGCTGCACCAGCGAGAGATCGAGCGGCTTACGGGCAAGACGAAGGAACGCGGCCTGACCTTGATTCCGTTAAAAATCTACTTTAAAAACGGCCGGGCCAAAGTGGAGTTGGGTCTGGCACGGGGCAAGAAGCTCTATGACAAGCGCGAAACGCTGCGGCGTAAAGTCGCCCAGCGCGAAGTCGAGCGCTCGATCAAAGCCCGGCATTAGTCCCTGCCGACAGGTTGTGGATCCTTTGCCGGACAAAAAACGCCAAGCCAGCCGACGCTATGCAGCCAATAAATACCGTGGACTTTATTCAGGTCGCTGGTGTTATAGACCAAGCCGAGGCGGAAATGCTCGTTCGGTCCGGTGTCCACTATCTTGGCTTTCCGCTCCGGCTCTCCGTTCATCATGAGGACCTGAGTGAACAAGCGGCTCGTACCATTATTAGAAATCTTAAACCTCCCACTCGAGGAGTTCTGATTACTTATCTTGATCGAGCAACAGATGTGATGGAGTTTTGCCGCTCGATGGGTGCCTCGATTGTGCAACTTCACGGGGATATCGAAGCTTTCGAACTGCGTCGAATTAAACAGCACGAGCCGGACTTAGCGATCATCAAGAGCCTCGTGGTGGGACAATATTCAATGGAAAAATTAATCGAAACTATCCGGAGCACGGCCGCGCATGTGGATGCTTATATTACCGACACGTTTGACGCCGAGACTAGAGCTTCCGGCGCCACTGGAAAAACTCATGACTGGAAGGTGAGCAGACAGCTCGTCCAACAATCGCCGTGGCCGGTCATTCTGGCGGGAGGTCTCAGTCCAGATAATGTCCAAGAGGCGATTCTGGAAGTCCGACCGGCCGGGGTCGATGCACATACCGGCCTTGAAGATGCTTCGGGAAGGAAGAGCGAGGAGAAGGTGAAGCGATTTGTAGTCGAAGCCAAGGAAGCGTTTCGCAAGATGCGTAACACTGTCGATTAGAGAAGAATCAGCTAATATCACTGGTTTGTTTTCGCGCGTGTACTCGTTAGAGAGCGCTCACTCCGGTGATCCAAATCTTTTTAATCCAGGAGACTCATGCCGATTCAAATTGACCGGGGCAGAGCTCGAAACCTCGCACCTCACTTTGACGAAGCTCTTGAGATTGTGCGCAACGAGTTCGAGGGGCTCGACTCGCACCGGCAGTACCGTAACGCTTTCTCCAGGCTACTCAAACCGGATCCACTTGAGCGTGTCTTAATGTTGGGTACCGACCAGCGCGACATGTTTGTCCCGGCGCTGCGCCGGACGATAGAGGCATACGTCCCGAGCGACGGTCACATCTTTGATTTCGGAGCAGGCGACGGCCAAACGTTCGCCTTAGTGGCGGCTTCAGTGCCGAAGGGCACGCGCGTCTCGATCGAGGAGCCCAATCCCGACTACTTGGCGGACTACATCGCGTTCCTCAAGACACAGGCGCATTTGCACTCAGGGATCACCTTGGCGGCCGGATTCGATGAGATCGACTCGGCAGCCGCACGCTCCGGGGTATCGCTGCCGCAAGACGGCAGCGTCGACCTAGTGCTTGCGCTTCACATGATTTACTTCGTGGACGACCTTTCCGCGAGCGTGACGCGGATGGTGCGCTTTTTGAAGCCCGGCGGAGCGTTGTTTCTCGTCGTTACCGATGAAACCGTCGGCTATACGGGCCTGGTTCTGAAGAGTTTCATTGAACGGGGCGGGGACACTGGCGATAACGCACGTCATCTCTCAGTCATCGCTGAGCGTCGCCGCATATTGGCAACGCCCGGACAGATCGGTGGTGCGATGATCGAAATGTTTCGTGCTGCCGGTGCTCCAATGGAGTTTGAGGTGCAACTCCAGCCGAGCCGACTTTATGGGCATAACCTGGCGGATGTGATCGCGCTCTCTACGATCGCAGTCCTCTCCGGAGTCGAAGGTCTGGCGAAATTCGAGGCGGCCGCCGCAATACTGCGTCACAAACCCGAAGCCGTCGATCTGCGGATCGAGGATGACGGTCCGCGCCGGGGCATGTGGAGCGTGACGCAGCCCCAATGGGTCACAGTCATTCGCCGGGAGCGTTAGCCACAACTACGAGAACGGAGCGCCAGCGATTGAGCGCTAGTAGCAATTCCCCCAACAGTACTAGGCGGTAATACCCCCAGCAGCCTTTCAGGTACGAGCTCGGCTCCACCGGCAGAGATGTCCAGTCCCACGAGGTTACGTATGAATCCAGTTGGTTTCTCTTACTCGACCCACTTGTGCCGTCAGTCGACTGGGCATTGCTGAGGTTTCTAAGGCACGAATCGAACAAGCAACCCAAGTAGCGACAATACCTGACTACTTCGTTGGTGATTTGTTACGGGCAGAACTGCCGTTGGATTACGGGAGAAAGAAGCATCTTGTATGTGATCTGATTCTGTTAAAGTGACTCAAATACCTTTTGAACTTCGGGGGAACGCTGCTTGCTTAGCGGCAGTAAGCTAGAGGGAAAAGCAACTCGATGTGCACCTGTGAGTGAATTGCTGCCCCGGCCTCAAATGCAACTGATTCAAGCCTGATGAATAAATTCTTCACACGCGCATGCCCTCGGTGTAAGGGTCCGGTCGGGATCATTATTCGGGAGTCCCAAAGACCAACTACGCTCCGGGCTGTGAATGGCCGGTGCGTAGAGTGTAGCTATCGGCTGGCGTGGAGTGTGATCGAGGGAAAGCGTTTAGACAAACGGCGGCAGATTCCGCCGAAGCGGCGGAAAAGAAAAGCCTTAGGATAGCAGAAGATTTTTCTTTATCTCGTGTCCAGATGCTTTTGATGATGGATGGCGAGTCAATGAAGAATATTAGCAGATGCACGATGATGTTGATGATTTGCGCCGTCGGTCTGCTCGAAGGGCATTACCTGCCGCGCTACGGCATCGAGTGGATGCTTGGTGCGATAGCGGGAACCGTCTTTCTGGTGGGCTACTGGGTACGCATGAAGTGGGATTGAGTCCCTCCACTCTCTAGTTGTCCGGCGAAAGGGCTGTTCGCCTCACTTTAATCGCCCACCAGGTTCGGCCTGAAAAACTGCCTCCATATGTATTGTGCCCAGCAGAACTGCGCATCTTGGTTTGGTCACCGGCGTGAGCAACAACCGTACACGACACCAGCAAAAAACCCCTCAGCAGGAAATTGATCGCTTAATTAAAGGTGTGCCGGACGGAAGGTGAGTCGCAGATAGCGAGGCGGGGCCTTCATTGAGCCTGCGACTATCTGCTTCAGAACTGTGGCTGAACAAGCTGGCCTTCGAATGTGGGTGGAAAGTCGTTGTGATCGAGCAATCCGTTCACAATTACGTCACCGGTACCTCCCTTTTCGAGGCGAAGCAGTACGGTGACGGTAAAAGTATTGTCATTGTTATTGAAAATGGTTCCTTCAAGCACGTTACCAGAAAACTTGCCCCGCAATGTCGTCAAATTCCAATTGCCTGCGAAAATGGGGGAAGACAAAAAAGGCTCGGGCAAGCTTGCATGTTGTACGGCAACCCAGAAAAAACCCAGCGTGTGCTGATCGTCGACTTTACAGTCGCCCGTCCCGGTGAATATTGCGGCACCGCACGCGGATTGAGGACATAGTTCCACGCCTGAAATCTCGCCGACGATTATCGGGCTCGATCCAATTGCTGGTTGAACCGACAGTAAAAGCACGGCCAATACTCCCGCTAAAGAAAATGATCGGTTCATTGAAGCCTCCCTGCAAATGAGAGCATGGCGCTTTCAAACCCTCACTACGCATCTGCACGCCGACAGGCCGACGACGCGGACACAGCTGCAACGACGGTTACGTCTTCCCTCGATCGAGCTGAGATAGGAACTCCAGCTTACTTTATAGAGGAAATCTCTCAGCTCGCGGAATTTTGCGGAGTAACGGAGGTCGGTATCAGTTTCGGGGTTCTTTCGAGGTTCGCGGCTCATGAGGAACCGGAGAGCAAAACGAGTGCCGCGCAATGCTCGCGCCTGTTTAGCCAATAACCCTAGTATTGATAGCAGTGGCGGCGGTGCTCCGTCCCGCGGATGAGACTAGGTTACGCTATCGTGGATTGTTGCCGAAACATGCGCTTAGTGCGTCAGTGTCTTGGGAAGTCGAGCGATCTTGCGCCAGGCAATCGCACGCTCCGTCAACTCAGTGCCTATATCGCGTCCAGCTGGATTCCTACAAAACTATTCAGCAACTGCTGGATAAATGCCGACAACGCGCTAACGCGAGTATCTAGCGACCGTTGTGGACCTTCTCACGCGGGTGCGGACCTTCTTACGAAGGATATTAATATTACGACGAATTAGGCCCAGGGGGCCAGGTAAGAAGCGCACGCGTGCGACAGCGGCACTCATTTTGCACACCAGGCGTACGAGAGAAGGAGTTAACGCCGCTGAAATAGAAATCTTTATGGCAGCTCACGAAAATAGTATTGACCAGTGGCTAGATGACCAGCCGTTTCAACTTGCGCCAACCCATTCGTGTGGCACGTAAAGTTGAAAAAAGAAAATCACCGCCACCGGAGAAGGCAACTAGGGTGCGAGCCGGCGCTCGCACCCGCAAACATCCGGTATGCGCATGAGTTGGCGTTGGACGCCTACGGATCGAAATGTAGCTATCGAAAGCAATGATGTACAAGCCCATGAAATGTTTGCTTACGCTCGCTTGCAGTGGCCGAGCGCTATTGACAGGATTGAAGCCGCTTTTCGATTAGCCCGGCTTCGTAGCGGAGAAGCGCGCGTTACTGACCAGTAAAACCACGCAGATGGAACGATGACCCAACGTAAAACCTTTGAAGAAATTGACCAGCGCCTGAGAGAGCTTACCAGTGAACTAACTAAAATGGCTGCAGGCGATCCACGCTACGCTGAGGTCGAAAAGGAGATTTCCGCGTTGTGTCTACAACGGCACCTAGTCCGTAGTGCAGATCTGGTCTTTGGTTAGTTTTATGGCTCACATTTACGGCGAATCTCCGTTCATTCAAATTAGGTGTCATTCTGGGTTCTCCCTGCGTTTCTCGATGTTAACCGAATGCTTGCCCTTGCGCGGGATTGCTGAGACGACGCCGAAATAATCGAGACGCGGACGGGCACACCTGTCAGCGCCGAACCTTGCGGGGCCGCCTTTGCAGCCGCGGAACGTAGGAAACCCGGGTTATGTGAGTGGTGAGATAGTCGGCCACCTGCTCCGCTTCATCGCGTGTCGCACCTTGCCTCAAGTCAAAAGCGAGAAACCCGCCTGTGACGGTTTTCGATTCCAAGTGGATCCACGGTTGTCCGTTTGGGAACACTCTAACGGTAAATGTTGTACGTCCCCATTGCGCCATCATATCACCCGCTTTGTTTTTGTAAGAATTTCAGGATGGCGGCCGCGTTTGAGCATCCGAAGCAGCATCACACTTCCCGATCTGCTCCAATGACGCCTAGCTAGCAACAGCTACCACCTCAAGGCGAAGCGAAAGCCGTGCCGCGAACAAAACATCATTGCTGCGCCTTAATTTCGTAATTCTTCAGGTCAAACCTATCTCCGTTGTACGAGTGCCGGGTCAGCACATCCGATCCCGTGCAGGGGCTGAATGTGCCAAACCACTCTGATGCTCCTAAGCGGGAGGCGAGCGGTCAATGGGATCATCCGACCGACCGGGTGCACGACCCGGACGGATCCAAGGAATTGTTAATTTTGGGGGGAAAGGAAATGAAGCGCCTGTTCGCGGCGAGTCGCAACAAACGGCTTTGATCTGTTCGCCCTTCTACTGGAATCGGGGCACCAATTTTGCGCGTCGAATGGTGGAGGCGGGGGGAACTACAATTCTCGCATAACCGCTTGACTCAATTAAATTTTTCGTCGTCAGGAATGTTTGATGCCCCCAAAGTTGCCCACGACATAGGCGAGCTTTAGCGGGACGGCTTAGGACTACCCTGACCGTGACGCCCGTAATGGGATTCAAATTGATCACTCTTGCGGCCGACGCAGAACTCACGTTGAGCCGCATCACGATCTGGCGCACACCAATCCCACCAGGACTCCTCCCGCACAGCTGACCATGGCCGTTTTTGAGGATCAATTACTCCGTTCTTGTCGCTACGACAGTCGATGACAGTTCCGGCTTTTCTTGACGCGACCGCAGTGCCCCGCGACCTACCTGCGCGGGCGTTAATTCGCTGGAGTGATGTCGACCGTAACACTGAGCTTGTCGGCCTGCTTGCGGCCCTCGCCATGCCTGGCGGAAATCACTCATCCGGCACACGCGTGCCGTAGCGCCGCACGCTTGATAATAGTTAACTTGGAGCGCGTTTGTTTGCTGACGACCCGCTTGAGCGGCGCGGTATTCACATCTGTTGCCAACCGATTGTTTACGAAGATTTGCAGCAGGCGATAACATCGAAGAGCAGGCAGGTTTTCTCGCGAAGGCAAAATTCCTGTGAGGCATGATATGCTTCAGCTGATCCGGACGCACTATCGCTCGGGAGCTACCGCCGCGGCTTTTGGAGACGACTGGTAAACTTCAGTATCCGTGTCCTGTCAAAGGTCGGCATCGGTCCTCCGGCACACCTATCCTTAAAGTGTGGTTGGGAAACAAACTCGTGTGTTGGTAGGCGACGACGTTTGAGCGACGATCAACCTGAAAAAACTTTAACGGCGATTGCTCCAGGCGGCCAGGTGTTAAGTAATTTCCATCCGATGCCAATAATGACGAGGCCTGATCCCAGGGGCGTAAAAC
>JAICHC010000023.1 GCA_025922795.1 Candidatus Binatia bacterium
CAGGGGGTGACATTTTCGCTCAGCAGATAAGGTGACATATTCGCTAATCTTCAACAGCCGCGCAGGCGCGGGTCGAGCACTTCGCGGAGTCCTTCGCCGACCAGGTAATAGGCGAGCACGGTAATAAAGATGGCGAAGCCCGGAAACACGGCAAGCCACCAGGCGAAAGTGGCGCCGCTCGCTTCGCGCAGGATGGAACCCCAGGTGACCAGTTGGGCCGGCACGCCGATGCCGAGAAAGCTCAAACTCGATTCGACCAGAATCGCACCGGCGATCCCGAGGACCACGGAAACGATGACCGGCGCCAATGCATTCGGCAAGATATGCCGGAACATGACGTTGCGATCAGACACGCCGAGCGCGATCGCCGAGGTCACATAGTCCTGGTTTCGGATCCGGAGAAATTCATTGCGCGTGAAGCGCGCGATTCCGACCCAGCTGGTCATGCCAATAATCGCCATGGTTAAGAAGATGCTGGGGGGCAAGAGTGCGGCAACGGTGATCAAAAGAAAAAAGGTCGGAATGGAGAGCATGATTTCGAACAAGCGGGAGATCACCAAGTCCGCCCAGGAGCCAAAATAACCGGCAATGGCCCCGAGAATGACGCCGATGATCACGGCGATACCGACCGCCACAAAGCCGATGGAAAGAGATATCCTCGACCCGTGAACCATGCCTGCCATAACGTCACGGCCTAATTTGTCGGTGCCGAACCAGTGTCGCATTGAAGGAGGTTCGAGCGGCTCGAGCAAGTTAATGCCGGTGGCGCGGTAAGGGATCGGCGGGAAAACGGCTTTGGCACCTTCGAGCTTCTTGAAATCGACATTCAATAGCTCGGCCGGCCACCGGCCGAGATCGCCGTCGACAATGTAGCTGCGGATGATCGGAAAATAGGTTTTGCCGCGATATTCAAGATAATAAGGTTTATCGTTGGCAATAAAATCGGCAAACACCGCGATGAATACCAGGAAACAGACCACATAGAAACCCGCCAGGGCGATCGGATTGCGCTTAAAACGTTTCCAAACGTCGGACCATAGTCCACGGCTGAGAACGGCACTAGCCGACGAAGTCTCGGAATCAATAGTTTTAAAAGATGCGGCTTCGGTCCGGTTCAAGGTCATTGCAGGCGACGTCCGAAGGCGATTCGCGGATCGACGATCGACAGCAGAATATCCGAAATTAAAATGCCGATCAGGGTGAGCACGGCAGTGACCGTCAACAGCGCCAGGACCGTCGGGTAATCGCGCGCCAGAACCGACTCGTAACCCAGCTGGCCCAATCCGGGAATTGAGAAAATCGTTTCGATGATAATGCTCCCGCCGATCAAACCGGGCAGAATGGACGCCAAAATCGTCACCTGGGGAATCAGCGAATTACGCAACACATGTTTTAGGATAACGGTTTTTTCTTGAAGTCCTTTGGCTCGCGCCACCTGAACGTAGTCCTGGCCCAAGACTTCGAGCATGCTCGAGCGCATGTAACGCGACAAACCGGCGAAACCGTCGTAAGAGAGCAAGACCACCGGCAGGAACAAGTGCCAGGCGTGATCCTTGATTTTTTGCCAGAGCGGCCAGTGGTCGGAAAAATCGAGCGACTCAAGCCCGCCAGGCGGAAATAGGTAATAAAAATCACCGCCGCAGAGAAACACCAGCGCCATGGTCGCGGCCCACACCAACGGCACGGCAAAAAGCACGAATGCTGCGAGAGTGGTCACGCGATCGCCGAAAGTATGGGGATGGGTAGCGGAATAGATTCCCAGGGGAATGGCAACCAGATAAACGACGATGATGGACCAGGCATTCAGCGTAAGGGTTATCGGCAAGCGTTCGGCGATTTTGTTCCAAACCGGCTGATTATCTTTAAACGACTCGCCGAAACTCAGCGTCGCCAGATTTTTCAGCCAAACGGCATACTGCACGTGGAGCGGTTGATCGAGACCGTACTGGGAGCGCCACTGGGCCATCGCTTCGTCCACGGCACCACGCTTCTCGACGGATATGCCGGCGCCGGCTGCGGCGCCCAGACCTCCGGCCGCGCGCAGCTCAGCCGGGTCACCCGGTGCCAGACGCATGACTAAGAACGCGATGAGCGTGATCCCGATGAAAGTCGGAATGATCAGCAGCAGACGCTGAACCAAGTAGGCGGTCATACGATTTGGCTACCGTGACGTGAGGGTGCTGCTGTATTTTTGTCTCGATGCCGGAACCCACCAGTCGATCGGTCGCAAACCGTCCGGAAATACTTCGACGTTCTGAAAACGCCGGTGTACTGCCGACACACGCTTGCTGACGTACAGAAAAGTATAGGGCTGCTCCTCGTGCAGAATCTGTTGAAATTCCTTGTACAGCTGAATGCGCTTTTCTTCATCGAATTGGCGCCGGTACTGCTCCAAAATCTCATCGACGCGGTCATTCTTGTAGCTGATCGCGTTCGACCCTTTGTTGGCCGCCTGGGACGAGTGCCAGACCTGGTAAGCATCGGGCTCGGTTGTCGACATCTGCCAGCCGAGTACGACGGCATCAAATTGATGATTCTTGACATCGTTAAGGAAAATCGTCCAGTCCAGCTCGCGCACGCTGGCAGCGATGCCGTGTTTGTGAAGTTCGTCTAACAGCACGAGAGCGACGCTTTTGCGGACAGCGTTGCCGGAGTTGATCTTGATCTCAAAGCGCAATGGCGTTGTCTCGCCATCAATGACTTTGTCCAGCACGCCGTCGCCATCCGTATCCCGCCAACCCGCGTCGCGAAGCAAAGCCAGCGCTTTTTGCGGATCGAATGGGTAGGTCTTCAGAGTCTTGTCATATTCGGGACGAAACAAATAGATATGACTATCGACGACTTCACCGAGACCGAACAGCACGCTTTCGACGATTTGCTTGCGGGGGGTGAGATGGGTCATCGCCTGGCGAACTCGCTTGTCGCGAAAGATCGGGTGATCGTTATTCCAGCCAATATAGGTGTATGTCGGCGCGTAGTATTCGTATTTCCTAAAGTTCTGTTTAAATCGTTCGCTGTTGGTGCCGCGAACATGCTGCACCGGTTGTAAGACTTCCATGTAATCGAGGCTGCCGCTCTTGAGCCGGATCAACGCTGCATCGAAGTTGTTAATCACGCGAAATTTTAGCCGGTCCAGGTAAGGCTGGTCGATTCCCTCCTTGCCGTTGCCCCAGTAATCCGGATCGCGCACCAACTCCACCTCCCGGCCGGTCTTCCAGAAGTTGAATTGGTAGGGGCCGCTGCCCAGGGGATCGCGACTATAATTTCGATTGAACTGCTCGCCAAACTGTTTGACCGCATCGGGCAACTTGGCGGGATCTTGCGTGAGGTCGCGCACGCTTACGTGCGCCAGCAGGTTGTCCGGATCGTAATAATGACGCGGCAGCACGGCAATGGCGCCGAGCACGCTTTCATTCAAAAAATACGGTTCCTTGATCGAGAAGCGAATCGTGTAGGGATCGACTAGCTGAGCATCGACCAGCGAGTCATAATAGACGCGCAAAAATGGCGCATTGACGAAAGGACATTTGATCGCCTTCACGCTGAACAGAACATCCTCGCCGGTGATCGGCCGGCCATCCTGGAATTTGGCATCTTTACGGATCTTGAAAGTATAAGTGAGCTTGTCTTGAGAAATCTCGGGCCGCGCCTCGGCGATCAACGGTTTGAAAGCCAGCGTGCGCGGATCCCGCGTCAAGAGAGCTTCAAAAACGTAAGCCAGCACCTCGCTCGAACCTGCGTCGCTGGAGGTCAAGGGATTGAGCTGTTCCGGATCGCTCAGGGTATGAAGGACCAGCCAGTCGCCGGTCACAGGTGGGCCAGAAACTTTCGTGTTCGGCGCCGTCTGCGCCTCGCCGACGGTGACCTCGGTCTGGTCGCCGCAGCCGAGCAACAGCAGTAATGCCAGCAGAGTTCGCCAAGTTATCCGAAACATCACTTACTGCCTATCGCTTCAATCGGAACTTCTTGAGCGTGCGCCGGCATTTGCTGGGAGAAAAGATCGGGCGCAATCGCGCCGTTGAGCTCCGGCTCTTTGTACCGAATTTCAAGTTTTTTCTTTTGCTTGTTGGATTCGAAGACAATCCTCGTCGGAAACAGCCCGGCCGAAGTGGCGACGTAGTCACTGAAGGTGGCGGTCAACTCAGGCTTATCACCATCATTGAAACGTTGCCATTGAGTCGGTACCGGCTGATGGTCGTCGAACGCCACGATGTCGCGGGCGTGCCCGTTGGATGAAAAAACCAGCGTGTTGCCGTCCTGCTTCCAGCCCCGCGACGTCTCCACGGGGGGCAAGCCCATCAGCAGCATAGTGATTTCTTCGAGCTCCAATGGAATCTGCGTATAGCGCTGCAAATTTTCCATCGTCGCCCGGCCGCGCACGAACACGCCTTCGCGCGGATGATAGCCGACAATTTCTTGATCATTGGCGGTTACGATCAATATCGCGCCGAGAAACGTCAGCGTTTCCAGACGCAGGCGGTCGGGCCTTTGCACGATGACCGCTTCCTGAAACCCTTGTTTGCCTTCCGGCCCGGCATAGTCAACCTGAGCCAGCGCGCGCAGTGAGCGAAAATGCTCGCGACGCTGGCCGATCGACTCGATCAATTGACTCGACTGCCACCGGGGCGCGGGCAATTTAGGCGCACTCGGCGGCCCAACGGTCGTACAACCGCCAAATCCCAAAGCGAGCGCTGCAAGTACAAAAAGTGTTAACGGCTGGAGCGAGGGGACCGCGGCGCGCCCGGGGAGCCGAATCAAATCTTTTTCTCCAGGCGCTGGATTTTTTCACTAATGCGTTTGATCTGATCGCTTTCCTTCGAGCGCTTGAGCGCTTCGCGGTAGCGCACCAGCGCCCGGTCGGTCTTGCCGACCTTTTCGTAGGCGTCGGCGAGGTGCTCGATGATCGTCGGATCATCGACGGTGATCTCGACCGCGCGCTCGAGCTGCTCGATAGCTCTGACATAATCGCCTTTTTGATAGTAAACCCAGCCGAGGCTGTCGATGTAGAAGCCGTCATTGGGTTGAAGCTTGAGCGCGCGCAGGATCAGCTCTTCCGCTTCTTCGAGCTGCACGCCCATTTCGGCCCAGGTATAGCCGAGATAGTTGAGCGCGGCGGCATTTCGCGGGTTGAGCTCGATGGCTTTCTTCATGCTCGCGACCGATTTTTCCTTGTTCTTGTTCTCGTCATGGAGCGCCCCGATTTGAAAGTAAGCTTCGTCGCTGTTCGGATCCAGCGTCAACACCCGCTCCATCGCTTGGATCGCCTTGGGGTACTCCTTGGACTTGCGATACAGCGAGCTTAAAAATGCATAAAGTTCTTTGCGATCGTTGCGCTTTTTGAGCGCCGGCTGGAGCACTTCGATCGCCTTTTTGGTTTGCTCTTTGCGGTCGTAGAGATACGCCGCTTGCACCCGGGCATCGACGTAAAGCTCGCTTTTTTCGGCCACGCGCTCGAACGTCTCGAGCGCCTTGTCGTCCGCCTTCATTTCGATGTATGTGGCGCCGAGGTAGTAGCGCGCGCGATCGTTCTCGGGATCACCGGCCAGAACCAAATTGAATTCGGTCGCCGCGCGCTCGAAATCGCCTTTTTCAAACGAAATCAGACCGATCTTAATCCGCGTCTCGCGCGGGTCGACCTCCGAACCTTGCAGCGACTCGAACTGGCGCATGGCTTCATCGAGTTTGTTCTGGCCGACGTAAAGCTCGCCTAGACGGCGTCGCGCCCAGACATTTTGCGCGTTAACTTGCAGCAAACGCTGGTACGTTTGAATCGCCTCCTCGCTCTTGCCTTCCAGCTCGTAGACCAGCGCCAAATCCATCAGGACCGCTTCTGATTTGGGATTGAACTCCAACGCCTTGCGATAGCTCTGCTCGGCGGCCAGATAGAGCTTGCTTTTGGCGCGCACGCGACCGAGATAGTAGTGCCCCAAGGCTGAATTGGGGTTGAGCGTGAGGAGTTCCTCGAGGCGCTGACTCGCCCGTGGCAAGTCTTCGACCTGCAAGTAAAGCGCGCCGAGATAGAGCAACGCTTCTTGGTTTTTCGAATCGAGTTCGAGGACCTGGTTGTATTCGTTGATCCCCTTTTGATTATCGCCGAGCGAGGAATAAAGACCGGCCAGGAGCAGGTGATTATCGACTTCCTTTGGATCCAGCTTGACTGCGGCCTCCGCCTCGAGCAGCGCGTTCTTTAGGTCGCCTTTGCGCAGGTACAGCGATGCCAACCGGAAATGCAGAAAGGCATCGTCAGGGTTCGCCTTGGAAGCACCTTCGAATTCCTTGAGTGCCTCGTCGAAATCGCCCTCGCCCAAGAGAAGCTGGCCCTTTAGGAAGTGATTGATCACCGCCGCTTCGGCCGGGATTTCAATCTTCGGCTGGTTTCGAAATGGCGCTGCTTCCGGCGTCAAATTCAAATTCAAATCGTCTGGAGGTAGCTTGGGCTCGGGAACTGTCGTCGAGCAGCCGCACAAAAGCAGCAAAAGGAGTGTCGCCCGAAATGAGCGCGTGGCCATTATTTGAAGGGTTAACATAACAGGTACAGGGGGTCAACGCGATGTTCGGTGAGCTTCATTCAGCCGGATAACTATGTTAATTTCTTTGCGAAAGTTTGGCACGAACACTGCCGCTAAAATCCACAAGTCTGGCAATCTATGGCGACCCCATCCGACGACAGCGTCCGGCAAGAAGTTCTGAAGCTGCGCCGGGAAATCGAGACGCATAATCATCAATATCATGTTCTGGATAACCCGCTGATTAGCGATGCCGAGTATGACCGCCTGTTTCGCCGGCTCGTCGAGTTGGAGCAGGAACATCCCGAACTGGCGACGCCCGACTCGCCGACGCTAAAGATCGGCGCGCCGCCGCTGGAAAAATTCTCTACCGTGCAGCATTCGCTGCCAATGTTGTCCCTAAACAATGCCATGCACCCGGAAGAGCTCCAGGAGTTTGAATCGAGAATCGAGCGCTTTCTCAAGCATACCGGGATCCTCGAGTACGCCGTTGAGCCGAAGATCGACGGGCTGGCCGTTGAGCTGGTTTATCTCGACGGCAGATTCACGATAGGCTCGACCCGCGGCGACGGCATTAACGGAGAAGATATTACCCATAACCTTAAAACGATCCGTTCGATTCCTTTGACCTTGCGCAATGGCTCGAGTCCGCCGCCGCGCCGGCTCGAGGTGCGCGGTGAAGTCTTTCTATCACGCAAGGCGTTTCAGCAAATGAACCGCGAGCG
Source organism: Candidatus Binatia bacterium (assembly GCA_025922795.1). The sequence continues at coordinate 7,232 of JAICHC010000023.1, forward strand.
CGAAGAAGAAGGCCGCCCGGTTTTCGCCAACCCGCGCAACGCTGCCGCCGGTTCGCTCAAGCAACTCGACTCGGCGATCACGGCTAAACGCCCGTTGGATATTTTCTGTCACGGTTACGGCAACGTCGAAGGAGCGAGTTTCACCAGCCATATGGTATTCCGCGAGGCGATTCAGCAGTGGGGCTTAAAGCCGGTGCCACTCGGGCGCGTCTGCGTGGGATTGCCGGAAGTTTTCCATTTCCGCGACGAGATGGAGGTCCAGCGGGACGAACTGCCGTACGAAATCGACGGCCTCGTCGTAAAAGTAAACAGCACCGAACTGCAGCAGCGTCTCGGCCAAATTGCGCGCTCGCCGCGCTGGGCGATCGCCTACAAATTCAAAGCCCGTCAGGCGGTCACGCGGATTCTCGATATCCAGCCGCAAGTCGGCCGAACCGGTACGTTGACACCCGGCGCGAGTCTTGAGCCGGTGGCCATCGGCGGCGTGATCGTCAAAGCCGCGTCGCTGCACAATATCGACGAAATCACCCGCAAAGACATTCGCATCGGCGATTACGTGGTCGTCGAGCGCGCCGGCGACGTCATACCGTACGTCGTCAAAGTTCTGCCGGAAAGGCGCACGGGCGAGGAACGGCAGTTTATCATGCCCGAGCGCTGTCCCATCTGCGGCTCGGAAGTATTCCGCGAAGAAGGCGAAGCGGCCTATCGCTGTCTCGGCCTCTCCTGCCCGGCAAAGCTCAAAGAGAGCTTGACCTTTTTCGGCTCGCGCGGCGCCATGGATATTGAGGGGCTTGGCGAAAAGCTGGTTGACCAGTTGGTCGAGCGCGGAATGGTCGGCGACGGCGCCGATCTCTACAGCTTGACCAAGGAGCGGTTGGCCGGCCTGGAGCGGATGGCGGCGAAATCGGCACAGAATCTCCTCGACTCTTTCGAGCGCAGCAAGAACTCGACCCTACCGCGTCTTTTAACAGCCCTGGGGATTCGCCACGTCGGCGAGGCGACGGCCAAACTTTTGGCCGAGCATTTTGGCGATCTACGCAAAATCGAGCAGGCCTCAGCCGAAGAATTGATGGAAGTAAGAGAAATCGGCCCCGAAGTGGCGAAAAGCATCGCGCGCTTCTTCGCGCAAGATGCCAACCGACAGGTTATTGAAAAATTGTTGCGGGCGGGGATTACCTTTAAGCAAGACGCGAAAAAAACCGGCAGTCTGAGCGGCGCAAGCTTTGTTCTTACCGGCGGTTTGGAGAGCATGTCGCGCCCGGAAGCGCAAAAACGGATAGAAGCGCTTGGCGGGCGGGTCGCTTCGAGCGTGAGCCGGAACACAACCTATATCATTGCCGGCACCGACCCGGGCTCCAAACTCAAGAAAGCCCAGCAGCTAGGGGTGCGCGTCCTGAGCGAAGCTGAGTTTCTCGAGCTGCTGAAGTCGAATTAATAACGATCCCGACGCGGCGGCCGACCACTGCCAAAAGCGCCGGAACCTCCCGGCCGCGGCTCCCGCGGCGCTTGCGGACGAGCTTCGCTGACGACGATATTTCGGCCCTCGAAATCGGTGCCGTTCAGCGCGCTGGTTGCTCTCTCAGCTTCGGCGTCAGAGCTCATTTCGACAAAGCCGAAGCCCTTGGACCGGCCGCTGAACTTGTCGGTGATAATGCGCGCGCTGATCACCGAACCATGTTGCGCGAAGTGTTGCTGGAGCCTCTCCTCGGTGACATTGTAGGGAAGGTTTCCAACATATAACTTTGCTCCCATTTGGCCCTCCTTGTTGGATCAACGATTGCGTATTGTGCCGGGATCGACTCGCCAAAGGGCAAAGCCTCAAACGGGTTACAACACTCGCTCGGCGCGCTCTTCGGTAACCGGGCCCCCTCGAAACGGCGCCAGCCTACAAAAGTCAAAGCGCGCTTGTCAAATATTTAAAATGGCACTTTATCGAACCGCGGCGCTGCTGCTAAGTTGTAGCGGAGGAACCATGGTGGACAGTCCTGCGGCAAGCGCACGCGTGCAGCTAACGATCCGAGGACGCGTCCAAGGTGTCTACTATCGCGCCTCGATGGTCCAGGAAGCACAAAAGCTCGGGCTTACAGGTTGGGTACGAAACTGCGGTGATGGGTCGGTGGAAGCGATCGCCCAAGGCACCAGGGACCAACTCGAAAACTTGATTTCGTGGTGCCGCCAGGGCCCCCCGGGCGCCAAGGTCACCCAGGTCGACGTGCAGTGGCAAGCCGCGCAAAAAAGCGAGCGGGAGTTTTCAATCAAACGGTGATCGACGAGCGGCGGCCGTCACCGGTGAGAGGAGGTGCGTCCTCTCACCGGTAAGCAGCCTCGGAACGTTGAGAAATAGCTTACTCGCCGGGTTTTTCGGGTTTCGGCTCCGGCGCCGGCTCTTCCTGCGCAAAACTGACAGGCGCGGATAAATTCGTGATCGAGCTGATCAGGTTAAACGCAAAAACCAATGCCAAGGCGATCATTATTTTCTTCATGTTGTTTTCACCTCCTTTCCGAGAATGGTCGTTTGTTTCCACCGATTGTGCGGATCTAGAATGATCACTACCTCCGCAACTGCAATGCCAAACAAGCAAAGAACGAAAAATGTTCAACTCGGCCATGACAAAACAGGGCGTTAGCCCGCGGGTCGTTGGGACACAAGAAAGAACGCTGTTGCAAATGGCCACACAAGAAAATTAAAAACCGTGTCGTCCCGGGCCCAAGCCCCTGAACCGTTTGGATAAAGCGCGTGCGGGGCAAATCCCTACAGCGGCGCGGCAAGTTGCAACACGACGTCGCGCCTGTTGGCGCGAAAACCCGAGGGTCGCCGCGAATGTCGAACAGAATTGCTGTTATGCTAAGCGCCAGACGAGCGGACTCGAAATTGCTGCGGGCTAGTCTACCGCCATGAAGCTCGGAACCAAGATCATCATATGGATCGTCCTCACGGTCGCGTTAACGATGACCGTCCACGGCTATCTGAGCATCCAACAAGACGAGGAGAACGTCATCCGCGGCATCCGTGTCGGCATGCGCGGGTTCGCTCACGCCGTGCGAGTGGCGCTAAGAGACATCTATGCCGACCATCAGAATATCGCCGCCACCCAAGATTTTGCGCGAGCCATGGCGCCGCGAGGCAATATACATGCATTGATCATCTATGATCTCGAGGCCCAGCCGGTGGCGATCTCATCTTCGTTGAATTTTCCGGACGACTTCCCGGATATGGATCCGGCGCGCATCCTCGAGCTGGACCCGCGACCGGTGCTGCGCGACAAGAAGGCAATGGAAGGCTACATCCGCGATCAAAGGACTTTCATCTATTATCGGATCGAGCCGATTTACAGCTACCGGGGCGAAGCGGTAGGCGCCTTTGTGCTGGCGCGACACGGCGCCGGGCTGGTCGCCTCGATCCCCGAAAGGCGCAATCGTATTCTAGGGACGAGCGCGGCGTTGGCGCTGGTGCTCTCGGTGCTGGTCTGGATTATCGTGCAGCGCAGCATTGCCCGCCCGATTCATCGACTGATCGAGCGGGTTCGCGAGGTCGGCCGGGGTCATTGGCAGCAACGTATTGACATCAGAGGAAGAGACGAGGTCGCTACCTTGGCGCGGGAATTTAATCTGATGTCGGAAGAGCTGCAAAATAGTTATCAGCGTTTGATGGCCGAGCAGGCTGAGAAGCTCAGACTCGAGCAGGAGCTGCGCCGGTCGGAACGTTTGGCGTCGGTCGGGCAGCTCGCCGCCGGACTGGCTCATGAGATCGGCACGCCGCTCAACATTATCTCCGGCCGCGCCGAGCACCTGCTGCGCCGGGCGCGCAGCGCCGATGAGATGAAAAATAATCTACAAATCATCGGTTCGCAAAGCGAGCGTATCGCAGCGATCGTGCGCCAGCTGTTGGACTTTTCCCGGCGCCGCGAACCGGTATTTCGCCAGGTCGATATCACCGCGCTGCTCAACCGCGTCAAGGATCTGGTTGAGCACCAAATCGACAAGAAAAGCATTCGAGTCAAAATCGCAGCGCCCAAAGCCCTGCCGTCCCTACGCGGTGATGCCGAGCTGCTCCAACAAGTTTTTATCAATCTTTATACGAATTCGATCTATTCACTAAAGCCGGGTGGATCGATTACGATCGGCGTCGAGCCGAGCGCTCCACCGGAGAAGAGACTTTCGGCCAACGGCGCTCATCACGGCGTGCGAATTTACTTCGAAGACGATGGCAGCGGGATCGCTCCTGAGAACCTCGGTCGTGTCTTTGATCCGTTCTTCACCACTAAAGACATCGGCGAAGGCAGCGGCTTGGGGTTATCGGTCGTTTTCGGCATCATCAAAGATCACGGCGGGGAGATTCGGGTGGAAAGCGAGCCGGGAAAATTTTGCCGCTTTATTATCGATTTGCCCAACGCCGCGCTGGAAGCCAAGATTCATTCCTGAGCGCTTGCGTGATGGACTCACCGGTCAATCCTCCTACCGCGCACCACCGGCGCATTTTGATCGTCGAAGACGACCCGGAAATGTCGCGGTTTATCACCGATCTTTTACGCGAAGAGGGCTGCGACGTCGAAGTTGCCTATGACGGCCCGTCGGCTTTGGAAATTTACCGACCGGGGCACCATGACGTGGTCATCACCGATCTCATGATGCCGCGCATGAAAGGGACCGAGCTCGTCCGGCGGCTGAAGGCGGCGGACGGCGACGCCGTCATTTTACTGATCACCGCATTCGGCACCATCGAAAGCGCCGTCGAGGCAATGCATGCCGGGGCATTTCATTACATTACTAAGCCGTTCCGCTCCGATGAGCTGCTCATTCATATCGAGCGCGCTTTCGAACAACGCCGGATGCGCCAAGAAATCGACCAGTTGCGCAGCGAGGTACAGCGGCGTTACCGATTCAGCGACATGATCGGGCGCAGCCCGAGCATGAAAAAGCTCTTCGAGACCATCGCCCACATCAGCGACTTGGCGGCCAACGTACTCATTCTCGGTGAAAGCGGTACCGGCAAGGAAATGGTCGCGCGCGCTCTCTACTCCATCAGCGCCCGCTCCAGCGGCCCCTTCGTTGCCGTCAACTGCGCCGCGATTCCCGAGACGCTGATTGAGAGCGAGCTGTTC
>JAICHC010000024.1 GCA_025922795.1 Candidatus Binatia bacterium
CCCGTTCGTTGCTATCGTCTCGTCGATCGCGATTCACAACGTCAATAGTCCGAACATCATCCGCGGCATCTACGAAGACACCTATCCACTGGTCAAACCCGGTGGCTGCTTTTTGAATTTTGACCGGCACCATCCACCCATTGAAGAACAAATGAAATGGCTGCGCGGCGCGGGTTTTAAAGACGTGCAGTGTTTTTGGCAAGATCAAAACCGCGCGCTGTTCGGCGGCTTTAAGGAAGGCTAAGGGCTCGATGCGAGCAATACGTACAATACTGCTGTGGTTGTCTTGTCTCTGCTTGATTTCAGCTTGCGGGAAAAAAGAGCAGGAGCCAAAGTCCGCACCCGAGGCGAGGAAAATAAATGTCGTCACGACGGTCGCGCCGATCACTTCGATTGTCGAAAATATCGCCGGTGATAAAGTGCGCGTAACCGGCATTATTCCGGAAGGCATCAATTCGCACACGTTTGAGCCGGTCCCGACCGATATCAAAATAGTCGCCGCAGCTGATCTGTTAATCCTCAATGGTCTCGAACTGGAGATTCCGACGCTCAAGCTTGCCAAAGCCAACATGAAACAGTCAGCGCTGATTCTGCTGCTCGGCGACAAAACGCTCACGGAGCAGGACTATATTTACGATTTTAGCTTTCCTAAAAGCCATGGGCACCCGAACCCCCATCTCTGGCTCAATCCACAACATGTGATCCGGTACGCCGTTTTGGTTCGCGACGAGCTTGTCCGCATCGATCCAGACAACAAAAGCGGCTATGAACAAAATGCGGCGGCTTACTTGAAACGGCTCGAGACTTTGGATCAGGCGATCGAACAGGCGGTGCAAACTATTCCGGAAAACAACCGGCGGCTGCTTACTTATCACGACTCCTGGCCTTATTTCGCGCGCCGCTACGGTTTTGAGATCATCGGCGCCGTGCAGCCGTCGGATTTTTCCGATCCGAGTCCTCGGGAAGTCAAACGGCTGATCGATCAGATCAGAAACGAAAAAGTCCCCGCCGTGTTCGGCTCGGAGGTCTTTCCCAGCCCGGTGCTCGAGCAGATCGCGCGGGAGGGAAAAACCCGCTACATAGATAAGCTAAGAGACGATGCGCTGCCAGGAAAGCCCGGAGAGCCGCAGCACTCATATATCGGCATGATGATCGAGAACCTCACGATCATGTTCGAAGCCTTGGGTGGATCGGCCGAAGCGCTCAAAAAGGTCGATCCCGCGCCCGTAGCCGGAGCGCACGCGGACTATCGGAGCAATAATTAAATTTGTCGCCCTATGAATCCCCACGACCACCGACCCGGCGATCCGCACAGCCTCCATCCGTCTGGCGCGGAAGAGCGCCTGTGGGGCAGTGCCACCGCCGTTCCGCTCGTCGAATTGGTACGGGTCAGCAGCAGCTACGGCAACACCGTGGCGCTACAAGACGTTTCGCTGAAAATCCGCTCCGGCCAATTTATGGCCATCGTCGGCCCCAACGGCGGCGGCAAGACGACGCTGCTGCGCACGATCCTCGGCATGGCGCGGCCGGATGCCGGCACGGTGCTGCTGCGTGGCGACAAATTCTCTCATTCTTCGCTTCAACGCATCGGCTACGTGCCGCAATTGGAAACCATCGATTGGAATTTTCCAATTACCGTCGAAGAAGTCATTACCATGGGCTTTTTCGTCAAAAATCGTTGGTTCGGCGGGATCGACGCCGCTGCGAGGCGCAAGCTCGACAACATCCTGGAGCGATTGAACTTGAGTGGCCTCGGCAAACGCCACATTCGTGAGCTTTCCGGCGGCCAGCAACAAGCCGTCTTCATCGGCCGGGCCCTGGTGGGCGACCCCGAGCTGATCCTGTTGGACGAACCGGCTTCGGGACTCGATATTCGCTCGCGCGACGACGTGATTCATTTTTTGCACGAGATCAATCACCATGGGGTCGCCATCGTGCTCACTGCCCATGATTTGAACTGGGTGGCCGCGCATTTGCCCTGGGCGGTTTGTCTCAATCACCGCGTCATTGCCGAAGGCCGGCCCAACGAAGTTTTCAATCCCGAAGTACTCAAGGAAGCCTACCGCGGCGAGCTCGTCGTGATTCATCAAGACGGCATGGTCATGATCGGCGAACGGCCCCATGCGCCGCACCACTGAAACTGAATCATGGTTCCAGACGTTGCAATCGTTCCAGCCCTACCGGGGTTTCAACGACTTTGATGTAACGCCTGGAACCATTGAAACTTTGAAACGACTGGAACACGTTCTTGTTAGCCCCCTTCGAGTACGAGTTCTTTCGTAACGGCTTCATCGCCGCTGTCATCATCGGCGCGCTCTGCGGGTTTATCGGCGTTTATGTCGTTCTGCGCCGCATGAGTTACATCGGGCACGGACTTTCCCATGCGATCTTTGGCGGTGCTGTCTTGAGCTATGTGTGGAACCTCAACTTTTTCATCGGCGGGGGTTTGTGGGCGCTGCTTGCCGGCGTCCTGATCCACTGGATCAGTCACCGGCGTTGGGTCGGCGCCGACGCCGCCATCGGCGTGGTCACGACTTCGAGCTTCGCCCTCGGCGTTGCAATCATTTCTACGCACCGCAGTTTCACGCGCAACATCGAAGCAGCGCTCTTCGGCAACATCCTCGGCATCACCCAGACCGATGTCTGGGTCGTGGTGCTGATCTCGCTCATCGTGTTCGCCGCTCTCTTCGCAATTCGCCGCCCGCTACTGTTCGCGACTTTCGATCCCGAAGTCGCGTCGGTCTATGGCGTCTCGACCGGCAGAATCGATCTCATGTTCATGATGCTATTGGCCGTCACCGTCCTCGCCTCGACCCAGATTCTCGGCGTGACCCTGGTGGCGGCAGCGATCGTTATCCCCCCGGTGATCGCCCGCTACTTGACCCAGCGGTTTCAAAGCCTGCTCATAGTCTCACCGCTGCTCGGAGCGCTATGCGGCGGCGCCGGCATGTTCCTGAGCTTTCAGTTCGACATCTCATCCGCCGCCACCATTGTACTGACCTCCGCAGCGCTCTTTATCGCCGTCGAGATCATCCTGTTCGCGCGCGGCGGAGCCGGTCAAACATGAAGCTGGCCTCCAACATCTCGATTGTGCATCGCAGAGGGAGATTACCGTGTCCGTATTGGCATCGCTACTTATCGCCGCGCTTCTAATCGTGTTAGAAGCCACGCATTCCTTAGCCGGTCGCCCTTTGGTCGTTGACGATGCCGCGCCGGTGGCTCCGGGGCACCTCGAACTTGAATTTGGCTTCTCTCATGCCCGGCCTGCCGGCGGCGGGAGTGAACAGGCCTGGCCGGTGATGACAGTAGCTTACGGTGTGATCGAATGGCTTGAGATCGGGGCCCGCATTCAACGGGTTAATAACAATGACCCCCGCGAAGCACCGGTGAAAGGATTCGAGGATCTTCATATCGCAACAAAATTCAGCATCAGCGAAGAGACTGAAGCGCTTCCGGCGGCCGCTTTTTCCCTCGACGTTAGCGTACCCACGGCAAACCGAGCCAAGGGCCTCTCGACCGGCAACTCCGAACAAGCCTTCACGTTGATCCTGTCCAAAGGCTACGCGCCGGGCGGATTGCATCTCAACCTCGGCTATCTTCTGGTTCATAGCCCTCGGAACGCAAAGCTTAAAAATCAGCTGCGCGGCGGGATCGCGGTCGATTACGCGGTTCAGCCAGTGCTGGCTTTCGTCGGCGAAGTGTTTGGCGCTTCGCGCGCCGGCAAGGGCGAAAGAAACGAAGCCGCATTTCAGCTCGGAGTCCGCTATGCGATCAATCCAGGTTTTGTCCTCGATGCCGCCGCCGGTCGAAGCCTGCGCTCATCGGGAGCAAGCGTGCAGGTCACGACCGGACTGACTTGGACCATTGACATCGCGAATTTTGTGATGGGCGGAAACTGACGCGCCGGCGCATCGATAAGCAGAAGGAAATCGTCGTCATGGACGGATGTTCACCGCCGTCACGGTGCTTGCCTCGGCCCGGTGACCTCGGAGCGCGCGCGGGACGCGCTAAAGAAAGCCGGCATCGCGCTTAGCGATGACGGCAAACGATAAAAGACATTCTTATCAGCGTTTGCTAGCGTTATGGCATAACGCTAGAGATGGAGGAACGAACCTCGATGCTTAAGTACGTTTTTGAGGTGATTCCGTGCCGCTCGAACTTGAGCTAAAGACGCGTGCCATTCGCGCTGCCGCTTTCGAGATCGCGGCCGGGGTCTTGTCGATTACCATGGTCGCAGCTCCAGCCGGAGCCGGCTTTCGATGGAACATTCCGGACTGGATACCACCGCCCGCTCAACCTGCCGACAATCGCATTACGCCGGCCAAAGTGGCGCTTGGCCGCCATCTATTTTATGACAAGCGCCTTTCGGCCAACCAGACCATGGCCTGCGCGACTTGCCACGAGCAAGCACGCGCTTTTACCGACGGTAAACGCACTGCCGCGGGTATTACGCATGAGCTCGGCAAGCGCAACACATTGAGTTTGGGTAACGCCGCGTACTTTCCAACCCTGACTTGGGGAAATCCGCAGGTTGAATCCCTGGAGGCGCAGGCGGTGATTCCGATTTTCGGCGATCGTCCCGTGGAAATGGGCATGGCCGGAAAAGAGGAGTTGTTGCTCAAGCGCCTCAGAGCGGAACCTCGTTATCAGAAGCTCTTTGCCGAAGCCTTTCCGGAAAAAGCGCGTGCCACCAAGTCAGCGCTGTATTCGCTCTCCACGGTCACCAAAGCGATTGCCTCATTCCAGCGTACCCTGCTCTCTTTCAACTCGCCCTACGATCGCTACAAGTATGGCGGCGATAGAGGCGCGATCAGCCCGGCTGCGCAACGAGGCGAAGCGCTTTTCCGAAGCGGCAGGATGAAGTGCTACGAATGCCATGGGAGCATTTATTTCACCGACAACGTGAAACATGCCCGGCTGGAATTTTCGGAAATGGGTTTTCATAACACCGGCCTTTACAACGATGACGGCAAGGGCGCCTATCCCGCAGGCCACGCCGGCGTCGCGGAAATCACCCGCAGGGACGATGATATCGGCAGGTTCCGCACCCCCGGTTTGCGGAACGTCGCTCTGACCGCGCCATATATGCACGACGGCTCGATCGCCACGCTGGAAGAGGTGATCCAGACGCATTACGCCAAGAAAGGCCGAGCGGTTCACGCGGGTAAGCCGGCGAACCCGAGACGGAGCAGGCTGATCGATGGTTTTCGGATCCGCGATCAGGAAGTGCGCGACCTGCTAGAATTCTTGAAGGCCCTGACCGACGAAAGCTTCGTCAACAATCCGAACATCTCAAACCCGTGGCCATGATGCATGATGCTCAGGCCGACGGTGATGTCGGTTGGTGCTGTGCAGCCAGCCTGATCAAGATTTCCTATGGACTCGTTGGACCCCGAGCCCAATGAAAACGCGGCTTTTACTTGAGCATTCAAAAAACCCCGGCCCGTCGTTTGGAGCATCGAGATGATTGCCGTCTCGGCCTCTCTCGCGATAAAATCGCTCCCGCGGGCCAGTCGATCGGATTTTACGATGGTTTACGGCAAGGCAATCGCGATCATGCTCCTTTACGCCAGCGCGCTCTTTTACCCTCGCGCCCACGCCTTTGTCCAACCACCGGTTCGTCAGCACGCATTGCAGGAGCAGCCGCTTCAGACGGTCAAGGCCTATCTCCAGGCAATTCACGCGCGCGACCCGCGCCGCGCCTATGGTTTGATCTCAGCGACCGATCGAAGTGTCAGAGACGAAAGCACTCATCTCTATTCGCAGCCACGCTTGGAGGGCTTCGCCTTGGAGCTGGCGCGGACGCTGGCCACTGGGTTGGACGTGCGAATCATCGAACAAAACGTAGAGTCCGATAAGGCGCGACTCGAGGTCTTGTACCGGGTCCCCACCGGCGATGAATTGTCGGCTCAACTTCTCGATTGGAACGAACGGAAACTCGATGCTCTTCGACCCGCCGCGAAACAGCGGCTCGCGGCATCCTTGGAGGACCTCAAACGGCAGGGAAAAATGATTACCCTTGAGGGGCGGGAAACGTTCCACCTCGTGCGCGAGAAAAACCGATGGAAAATTTTTCTCGATTGGGCTTCGCGCACCCGAGTGATTTTCAAATCGCGAGTTCCGGCCGGCGAGGAGCTGGAAGTCCGGTTTCCGCGCAATGATTTTCTGATCGCGATGAACCAGCCGTTGCAGGTCGACTTCACGCTCAAAAACCGCTCCCGCAGGCCGATCGTCGCTCGACTCAACCACCTGATCGAACCGCGGCGCTTCGCCGACATGGTCGAGATGATCGCCTGCGGCTCGCTTGCCCCGGTGCGTCTCGAGCCGGGGGAAACCCGAGAGTTCTGGAGTTCTTATATCTTAGCCGGTATGTCCGCCAAATCACGTCTTTCGATCGTGTATGAATTCAACGTGGCCGTCCAGAAAGCCGATAAAGCAATATTTCCGACCCGGCATGCCGGTGCCCCTTGAGATTCATGAGCCATTCAGGATTTCGCCCACACACAGGACCGTTCCGCCTCGGCTTCACCGGCGCAATGGTTTTATGGCTACTTTTCGGCAGCGGCAATTTTCATGCCGCCGAGCGCGTGTTCGATACTTCCGATCCAGTTTCGGTCATCGAAGCCTATCTGCGCGCCGTCTATGCGCGCGATTTCTCGGCCGCCTATCGTTTCGTTTCGGCTGAAGACCGCAAGGTTCGAGACTTAGAGCGCTACCTGCGGCAGCGCGGCCCGTTCAGCGGTTTCACCTTGGAACTCGCGCGCAAGCTCAGCGAAGCGATCGAGATTACGCCTCTGCAGCAGCAGATGACAGCAAACCGCGCGCAAATCGTGGTCAGATATCGCATGCCCGACCCGAAAAAGCTTGCGCCGCTGGTATTTAATTGGAACGCATATCGGCTCAATTCGTTGGCGCCCCAGAATCGCGGCGAATTACTGGAAGATTTAGACAAGCAAGGGCGAGACGGGTTACTCGATATGAGCGAAGGCACCGAAACATTCGAGTTGCTAAAGGAAGGAAACCACTGGCGGATCTTCTTGAACTGGGCCGCCGGCGTGCGCATTCCGGTGCGGCTCGATCTCTCGAAGGTGGCCGATTTGCAGGTAACTCTATCCAGAAGCGAAGTCGTCCTGCAGCCTGGCGAGCTGTTCGAGATCAGTTTGAGCATCAGAAATCGCACCAGGGAGGCGGTCACCGCGCGCATTGGTCACCTCGTCCAGCCCGATGAGATCGCCGAGTATCTCGATTTCGTCGAATGCGGTTTTCTTTTGCCGGTAACCATCGAGCCGGACAAAGAGCAAAAGTTTTTTGGCACTTACATGCTGAGAGCCAGCCTTCCCGAGGGCGTCCGCCAGCTGAACCTCACCTACGATTTCCGCCTGCTCAAGTGAGCTCTGGGACCGCGGACCGCGCATTGACCCGAGCTAGCAGCGCCATTTGTTTTGTGTTTAATTGTGGTTGATTGTTTGGTCCGGTCCTTCGTCTAACTATTAACATGGAGGAGAAAGCATGAAATTCTTGCGCCGCTCATCGTTGCTGGTTCTGCTCGTTTACGGTGTTTTCACTCTGGGAAAAATCACGATCGATCTCCCGCCGTCGGCTGCCCCGGTCCAGGCCCAGGATTTTGAATCGAAAAAAATCGTCCCCTTCGTGCCTTCACCCCAAGAAGTGGTGGACAAGATGATCGCGGTGGCAGGCGTCAAAAAAGGCGATGTGGTTTATGACATGGGTTCGGGCGATGGCCGTATCGTCATCGCCGCCGCCAAAAAAGGCGCCCGGGCCGTTGGATTCGAGATCGATGGCGATTTGGTGAAAGAGTCGCGCGAGAACATTCGCAAATCCGGTGTGCAAAATCTGGCGGAAATCCGTCAGCAGGACATCCTCACCGTCGATTTCTCCCCTGCCACGGTCGTGACCATGTATCTTTTGCCGGACGTCAACCTCAAGCTCAAACCCAATCTCCAAAAGCAGCTAAAGTCGGGGTCGCGAATCGTGTCTCATTCCTTCGATATGGGCGATTGGAAACCAGATCGAGTCGAGCGGGTCGACGGCCGCACGATTTATCTATGGACGATTCCCGCGAAAAAAAGCTAATCCGCGGCGGGGGCATTCTCGGGTACAAAATCTGACTAAACGAATGCCCCGTTTTGTTAAACAATCGGTCCTTCTCGTCCTGACCGTCGCGATACTGGCTTTGCCGATCCTCTTTTGGATCACTGCGCCCAGCCGCAGCGAGCCGGTCGAGGTGCTGACGAAATATCTCAAACTTCTTTACGCGCGCGATTTTGGCCGTGCCTACCAACTTATTTCCGCCGCGGACCGCGAGTTAAAAACGCGAAACGACTACGTGCGCGAACGCGGGCCGTTTGACGGCTTTGCCTCTGCAGTGGCGCGTAAGCTCTCCGGCTTCATCGAGATTCAACCGGTCACACAGCGAATCGACGGAGCGCAAAATCGCGTCAGGCTCGCCCTGAGACTTCCCGACGCCGAGGCGCTTTCTGATTTAGTGCTCGATTGGGATGAAAATCGCCTGAAAGCTCTGCCGCAGTCGGAGCAGAGAAGAATTTTGGCGACGCTTGATCGCCTGGCGCGTGAGGACAAATTGCCGATGATCGAGGGCGAAGAAGAATTTGTCCTCTTGCGGGAAGGTTCGAAATGGAAAGTGTTTCTCGACTGGGCTGCCGGAGTGCAGGTGAAATTTGGCACCACGCTGCCCCCCGGCGGCGGGCTGTTTGCGCAACCAACGATCAAGGAAACCATCGCGCGCTCCGGTGACTTGTTCACCATCGGCTTTAAAGTCAAAAATACCGGCGCCGGCGAAGTCGTCACGCGGATCGTACACCGCGTCGAACCGAAAGAGATGGCGGAATATCTGGATCTGGTCGAGTGCGCCTTGTTGCTGCCGGTGCGCCTGCAGCCGCGCGAAGAGCAGATTTACAAGAGCACCTACGTCGTCCGAGGCGATCTCCCGGACGGCATCAAGTCTCTGAATGTCACTTATGAATTCAAAGTCGAAAATTAGCGCGCCGCTCGCCGCGCTCGTGCTCGGCGCGCTCGTCCTGCCGGTGGCGGGCTTGGCGCACATTCCGATCCCGCCCAAAGAGCCCGGCGGAATCGGCCGGCGCGTAGTCAACACCGCGGTAGCGGATTTTAAGCTGGTCGACCAGGACGCCCAACCGTTTCAGTTCGCCTCCGCGCGAGGCAAATTGGTGCTCGTGACTTTCGTCTTCACGACCTGTCCGGATGTTTGTCCACTGCTGACCTCCAAATTCGCGGCTATTCAAAGAACGCTCGAAAAAAAGAAGTTCAAAGACTACCTTTTGTTAACCATCACCACCGATCCCGAGCGTGATAACGCCGCAGCTTTGAAAGTCTACGCCGGCCATTTCCGGGCTGATTTTCGCCATTGGTCATTTCTTACCGGGAGCCGTGCCGACTTGGCCAAAGTCTGGAAGAGCTTCGGCGTCAACGTCACCAGGACTCAGTCCGGTGACGTTAATCATACGGCGCTGACCACGCTTATCGACCGACAGGGCAAGCGCCGGGTCGATTACTACGGCGACAAATGGCAGGACCAAGAGGTTCTTAAAGATATCGAATGGCTCGCTTCGCACAAATAGATACTCGCAGCAGTCGTGTTTTTCTCTGCAACGTAACGGTTGCTCTCTGCCTCTCGGTTGGCTTGGCATTCGCCGCTGAGCGCGATCAAGGTGTGTTGGAAGTCCGGATCAAAGATCATCGCGACGCCATCGCCGACTTTGCCCGCCTCGACATCATCATCGATAAGATCCTGATCAGCCCCAAGGCGGGACTGAGATTTTGGCAAACCGGTTGGGACCAGCTTGCGCCGGCGCCCGCAACGATCGACTTGACCCGATATATCGGAACAAAGACGGTGCGGGTATTTCGCGGTTTCATAGACAGCGGTTCCTTCGACGCTTTTCACGTAAAGCTCAAAAACATCGAGGGTGTGCTCAAAAAAAATCACGAAACCGTTCCGATCAGAGATACGGTCGGCCCGGTGAAACTTTCTTTTCAGGTGCCGAGCAAAGGCGAGACTCTGCTCGTGCTCGATCTTACGGTCATTGACCTTTCCGACCATCCGCCGCGCGGCTACGAATTGAGCGTCAAAGGCCTTGAGATCTTCACGAATGGCAAACTGATTCAAAAGATCCCGCCGGCATAAATGGCGCGGCGCAACGCTGCGAAACTACAGGCTAGACCACGGTCAACGTGGCCCATACTCGGACAGATTGCCGGCGTCGGACGATCCTTGACATTAGCCTTTCTTACATTATAGTTGGCCACCGCATAGAAGCCGAGAGGTTGATGTGTCATCCACCAACCAACAGGACAAGCCGATCTCCGGGTTCCGCGCTGGATCGGCTTTTCTAATTTTGCGGCAATTTTCAACCAGGCCGGGAGATTATTCGCACCGAAAACGCAGCTTGAAGACAAGCACCCACAATCGCCGGATGTGAAGGAAGGTTCGTCATGAGACAATTCATTTTTACTTTACTGTTGCTAATCGTTTCGAGCGCAAACGTCCATGCCCAGGAGGATTTTTACAAAGGCAAGACTCTTAGAGTCATCATCGGGTACTCCGCGGGAGGCACTAACGATTTGTGGGCGCGCACTGTCGCCCGTTTTTGGGGCAAGTACATTCCCGGAAACCCCGATATCATCGTGCAAAATATGCCGGGCGCCGGCACGATGGTCGCGGCCAACTACCTCTACGGCGTTGGAAAGCCGGACGGGCTTACCGTGGGGTTGATCTCCCCTGCCCTGTTTTTCAATCAGCTTGGCGGAAAAAAAGAAGCCAAATTCGACTGGGCAAAGTTTGCGTGGATCGGATCACCGGAGGAAACCAGCGAAATGCTGTCCATGCGCGCCGACAGCCCCTATAAAAGCGTGGATGACATTCGCAAAGCGACCACACCGCCAAGATGCGGCACCACGGGAGCCGGCACGCCTGGCCATTACTTTCCGAGACTCATGGAAGAGGTTTTGGGACTGAAGTTCGATCTCGTTACCGGCTATCCGGGAGCTTCCGAGATCGACCTGGCCATCGAGAAAGGCGAAGTCTTATGCCGCGCGGGTACAACCAGCGCCTTCTTTGGTCGAGAACCAGGCCGCACCTGGGCGAAGACCGGTTTTGTCCGCATACTTATCATCGGCGGATCGAAGCGAGACTCGCGGGCGCGGGACGTGCCAACGATTTGGGAGATGATGGAAAAATACAAAACGCCGGACTCGGGCAAACGCCTGACCACGGTTCTGCTCTCGCCCGGCTCTTTTGGCCGGCCCATCGTAGGCGGCCCCGGCATTCCCGCTGACAGGATCAAAATTCTCCGCGACGGCTTTCTGAAAGCGATGCGGGATCCGGAGCTATTAGCCGAGGCGGAAAAGCGCCGGTGGGAACCGGACCCGGTGAGCGGTGAGAAACTCCAGGCGCTGGCACGGGAAGTGATTTCGCAGCCGCCGGACGTGATTGCCCGGATGAATGCTGTGTTAGGGAAATGAGGCTGGATTTCTCCGGCGAATCTCCAACACTAAGCTCGCTGGCGCGGCGGAAGTTTTTGATTACGTACCGTGCGCCCAGGATGAAAGGTAATTCTGTTGCGCCTGGGTTAAACTGTCGATGCGAATACCCATCGAGGATAGTTTCAATTTGGCCACCCAGTTTTCGACGTCCACGGGGACCTCATAAACTTTCGGCGTGAGGTTGTTACGGTTCTTCACAGCCCACTCGGACGCCAAAGCCTGCGTGGCAAAGCTCATGTCCATGACTGAGGCGGGATGGCCTTCGGCCGCCGCGAGATTGACCAAGCGGCCCTCGCCAATCAGATAAATCCTCTTTCCGCCCGGCAAAATGTAGGCGTCAACAAAGTTCCGTACGTTCTTCTCGACTTTGGTGGACAGCTTCTTCAGAGCTTTCAAATCGATCTCGATATCAAAGTGGCCGGAGTTACAGATGACGGCGCCGTCTTTCATCGTTTTGAGATGATCTTCGGCAATGACGTGCATATCGCCGGTGAGGGTAATAAACAGGTCGCCG
>JAICHC010000025.1 GCA_025922795.1 Candidatus Binatia bacterium
CGTCAAGCGAGTGCACCAGGAGTTGGAATGAAAGCTCCAGCTTTTAACGACAGAATCGAAAAGAAATTTCAGCTTGGAATTGATGAAGCGAAGGTCGCGGCTCTGTGGCGTGACTTGCGTTGTCTTTTACGCCCTTACGGGCTTGACCCCGTTCAGGAAATTACGTCTGTAGGCAGTGTTTATTTCGACAACAAGGATTGCGATCTTCTGCGTTTCTCTCTACTGGGCCACCTAATGGTCTTCCGAACGAGAGCCTATGAATTGTTTGGTAACGTTCCAGAATCTATCTCGGAATATTGGGTGGAGGTGAAAACGGCTCAAGGCCCGCGTCGATACAAAAGAAGGTTTCCGCTCACGAAACCTGCTCTACGTGAGTTCCTAAACGGAGGAGACCTGCGAGGATGCCGGGACGGACTCAGTCCTGAAGGGGAACCGGACGATGACGAATCATACCGTCAGAGTCAGGAAACCCTGCTAACCATGGGTTTAGCGCCCCTTCTCTTAGTTACCTGTAAAAGAGTAGCTTTCCAAAGTCAGACGGCGCGCTTGTCTATCGATTGGGACGTTCAATATTACCATGTAGCGAATGATGTTTATAATTTTGGCTCGTGGAAGTATCTTTCACAGCCTTCGGTCGGAAAGGCCCGCAAAGTCATTTTAGAGGTGAAATGTTTGGTCGATGAGGGTCTGCCGGCGTGGTTTTCTGAAATTCAGCAAAATTACCCGGTTTGGGAGCGCGAGTACCTAAAACCCGTAGAGGGGATGGGATTCTTATTTGCGGGACCGCTGAGCAATCATAAGGAAGCTAACTACTTTCTCCCACGTATAAACGCCTACATGGAAAACAGCCTCCTGGGTTGAGCTGAAGGTGAAATGTCATCAAAGGAGACAGCAACGAAAAGCACTAAGCGCACCATAGTCATTGTCTCGTTAGGTTATTGGAGCGCAGCGCTCACGAACGGGGCCCTCAGAGTCGTTGTTCCTGTCTATTTTGCCGCTGCCGGTGTCTCTATATCGAAGATCGCTTTTTTGTTTTTTTTGTTCAAGTTCGCGGAGATATTCGCGCCGCTCGGCATCGGGGTCATGCTTAACCGATGGGGGTACAAGCGAACCTTCGTCGTTGGCCTTGCAGTTCACAGCTTCATCTCTACATTTTTTTTGTTCCCGAGCATTGTCTTTCTCTACATCGAGAGGTTCGTTCGCGGACTGCTTTACATGGCGGATATCAGCGCGGTCTATATTAAGCATTTTTCTGCCAAAGAGAATCAGCGGTTTCTCATAAACATGGTTCTAGGCCTGAAGGAGGCATCAAAGGGTATAGGGATGATCGGTGGCGGGCTCTTGATCGCCATATTGACGATCGAGAACACGCTTTTGATTTTTGCCGTTTTTACGGCCGTCTCGGCCGCATGCGCTTTCCGTTATCTGCCAGATATGCGGGAGCAGGTTAGATTGCCCGTCCTAAAGATTTGGGGCGCTGCGGATCGCAAGATTAAAATCTTGGGACTTGGCTTTGGATTACTTAATGGTGCTCTTGACGCTTGGGGAGTTGTTGTCCTTCCTGTGTACCTTACGAAAGTTCTGGGTGTGACTCCGGCGTTTGTCGGCACCATCATGATGGCTGAATACATAGTTCAAGGCCTGATCGTTGCATTTTTCGCCAAATACGTGAATCTCGCGTGGGAGCCGAGGAGCCTTTTAGTGCTGGCGGGACTGCTACTCGTTCCTGTGAGTCTGAGCTTCTCGTTCGTTGCAACACTGCCGGTTTTTTTGCTAGTGGTTTTTATTTTTATGCTTATCTTCAGCATAGCGATGGTTTATTATAACCACCTAATGTTGGAATTTGCTGGCGAAGAGAAAACGTCGCTCGATCTTGCTACGTATACAACACTAAGCAATATCTTTAAGCCGGTGGGGGTATTTTTTTCGGGTTTGCTCGCCGACTCAATGGGATTTGACGAGGCCTTTTACTTTGCCGCTCTTTTAGCTTTTATTTCTGCTTTGACCTGCTTGGCCCTCCCGAAATCGAGAGTGGCAGCAACCGAGCCGCTGGGTTCTTACGCGACCAGATCGTCATAAATACCAGTAACGGAGAGCGAATGAAGATGAGCGCAAGGACATTGGTTTTCCTGCTACTTTTTCAGTTTCCGCTGGTTTTCGGCGGCTCCTATGCGTTTGCGGCCGGGGAGCGGATGCTAGTTTTTGGCAGAGTTCATGATGATCCGGTCAGATCGATTAGGGACCGGCAGGAATTTGTCGATTACATAGCCAAGAAATTGGCTCCGCTCGGAATCACGGGTGGAAGAGTCCTGGTCGTCGAGAAGATGCAGATGCTTGCGCAAGCCTTGAAAGACGGCAAAGTGGATCTCTTTCACGATAGCGTAGTGCCCACAATGGTCCTATCCAAATGGACCGGCGCCGTGCCGATCTTGCGGCAGTGGAAATATGGGGAGCCCGACTACGAAGGAGTGATAGTGGTTCAGAAGAATAGCGGTATCAATTCCATAAGTGAGTTGAAGGGCAAAGTCATCGCGTTTGAGGAGCCTCATTCCACGTCCGCAAGCATTCTTCCTAGAATGCTCTTGGAAGAGAAGAAATGACAGCTGGTCCCCGTCAAATCGAGGGATGGTGCAAAGCCAGACTCACTGGGTTATATCTACGGCGCCGATGGTAGTGGTGTCAACGTGTTAATGACCGGCCGGGTGGATGCCGCTACGACAATCCCCAGGGAGATTGAGAGACTAAAACCTGAAGTTAGAGACTCGTTGAGGGTTATCGCCAAGACAGTCAGCGTGCCGAGACAAATTATAGCGGTCCGCAAGGATTTGGACCCGAAAATCATCGAGGCATTAAAGGAAATTTTGAATAATATGGACACCACCCCTGAGGGTCAAGGGGTACTGAAAAGACAGCAAAACACAAGTAAGATTGACGAAATTCCTCCAGGGTCTCTGGAACAACTGAAGCACATAACTAAATACGTTTTTTCGTCTTTGGGGAAAGAGGTGGAATCGTGGTAATATTCGATGATGAATCGCCCGCTAAAACTCAGCCTTAAGTCAAAGATAGTCCTTTCGGCCGCACTTTTCTATTTAGCCGCGCTCGGTACTCTCACTTACCTAACAATTCGCTCCCACACTAATTCGCTTTTGGCCCAAATGGGCGAGAGGGCCAAGGTTGGACTCAACCTGATGGAGCTCAGCGTGACAGGTGCGCTTTATAAATTGGATACTTTCCGGCTTGAGACCGTTGCCCGCGAGGCCAAGGCGCTGCCTAATGTCGCTTATGCCTATATCTTTGATGATAAAGGCAGGATCGTTGGGGATTATCATGAAGATCAACGCCAGCTCTTATCGACGTTTACCGATGAACTTGGGCAGCAAATCATTAAATCCAATACGACGCTTTTGCGCCTCGACTACAAGAAGGAGTTATTGGACATTTCCAAGCCGGTCAACTTAGGACATGAAAAACTCGGTGGTATACGACTGGGGTTTGATCTGAATCCTATTTTTGAAGATATCGAAGACGTCACTTTTAAAGCCGTCGGCGTTTCATCATCCATGTTCCTAATTGGATTGGGGATTATTTTTTTTATCACGTCAAGAATGACCAAGCCGCTGGAGCGGCTGACTCTGGCCGCGAAACGCATCGAAGATGGCGATTTGCAGCACCGGGTTTCGATTCATCGCGATGATGAAATCGGGAGTCTCGCCACAGCGTTTGATCAAATGGCCGAACGTTTACTGCAAAGAGAGAAGGAGCTGAAGGAGTCTCAAGCTGTGCTTCGCCGGGCTGACCGGTTGTCTTCGCTGGGATTACTAACTGCCGGCTTGGCACATGAGATCCGCAACCCACTTGTTGCCATCCGTACGTTTACCCAGCTTCTGCCCGAACGTTACGACGACGCGGATTTCCGTGAGGGATTTCAGGGATTAGCATTGAAAGAGGTCGATCGGATTTGTGGTCTAATCAACGACCTTTTGAGTTTCGCTCGGCCATCGAAGCCGACTGTGGCCCCTGAGAATATCAACGATGTCGTCGATAACATTGCCCGCATTCTCGACACTCAGGCCAAGGAAAAAAACGTTGAAGTCGTGCGACAATTCGGCGATGACCTACCTAGCGTATGGATTGACAGAGAGCAGATGAAACAGGTATTTATGAACCTAATTTTGAACGCTATACAGGCAATGAAAGACGGTGGTTCCATCGAGATTTCAAGTCGTCTTACAGCAAAAGGCGATACCGAGGTGATTAGAGAATATGTCCAAGTCGAAGTTTGTGACACCGGTGTCGGCATTCCGCCAGAAAATTTGGAGCAAATATTCGATCCGTTTTTTACGAGCAAGGATGAAGGCAGCGGTCTAGGACTCGCGGTGTCCCATCAGATCGTTCGAGAACATGGTGGTTTTCTTACGGTCAATAGTACCGTTGGCAAAGGGACGTCATTCTTCGTCCATGTGCCCGTGGGTAAGCCGATTCATACGGCTGCCAATGGTCGCGCCCGAGTGAATGAAGCGAATCTTAATCATTGATGAGTCGGAAGTCGTTCGAGAGACATTGGCTCTCATCCTTGAGCGTGAATTTGCCGTAGTCAAACGCCCGCTCGGTTCGAGAGAATTTGCCGTCGCCGACCCGCGCGAACACGTCGATCTTTTGATCTTCGGGGTGACGCCTCAGTTAGGCGCAGAAGCCACTCGCCTCTCGCGCTTTGCTGCACAGCTGCCCTTCGCGGTGCTTTTCTTGGTCGATTCCAAGGCGATTGCAAAAACCATTGAAACGAAGGCCGAACTTGCCTGTCTCACAAAACCTTTCAATCCATACGAGTTGCACGAAAAAGTCGGTCAACTCCTGGCGCGGCGGCCAAAAGTTCCGACATCCGGTGGTCCAGCGCGCGAGCATGCATGGACTGACTTCTCTCCATACTTGGATTTCCCTTATCTTAGCCGGAGCGCAGCCACGTTGGTGCGGAGATTTGCTGCGAGCCGCCTGCCGCTGTTGATTTCAGGGGAGATCGGCTCGGGCCAAGATCGAGTTCTCGCCGCCGTCTGCGCGCTAGACACGATTTCCGGGTCGAGGCTTTCGATCAATGCCGCGGAAATAACCCAAGGGTATCTGGACCAGAAAAGCCTGCAGCTATCCTTCCAGGCCGATTTTCAAACACTTCCGATAACACTCGTGATAGAGAATCTGGATAAGATCTCACCTGGCTCACAGTCGTTGCTTGTGAGTTTTTTGGAAGAAGCGGACGCGAAGCTCGGCAGTATCCGTTATCTGACGACCGCAAGTGCCGAGTTGCTGGACCGAGTTTATCGAGGCGAGCTTCTCGAAGCGATTTATTATAAACTGGCGACGCTCACGCTAAAGTTGTTGCCGTTGCGGGAACGCGCGGCTGAGATTCCGATGTTGGCAGATTGGTTGGGGCGCCGCTACGCGCAGAAGCTCAATATGAGGCAACCTAATTTCTCTTCGGAAGCCAAACAGCGGTTGAGCCATTACCTTTGGTTCGGCAATGTCAATGAGATGGAAACCGTCATCGCGCGCACGCTTGTGTTTCACTACAAGCCGCAGATCGACGCCGCCGATCTGATCTTTGATTTCAGCGGCGAGCCGCAGATTGATGCAGCGGAGGACTTGGCGGTTCCCATGCCTGTCGAGGCCAGAGGTGATTTGAACGCCGCTGAACCCAAATTTGAAGTTTACAGCGGATCACTCTCATCGTATGGATCGGTCAACGGTGAGGCGAAAATGGCGGACCTCAACGTGGTCATTCATGAGCTTGCCCACGAGTTTAAGAATCCGATGGTCACGATTAAGACCTTCGCGCAACTGCTCGGGGAAAGGTATCAAGACGAGAACTTTCGCACTCGCTTCCAGGAAGTCGTTGGAAACGACATCGAGCGTATGGACGATTTATTGGAAGTCTTGATCGAGTTTGCCGACTTCGCCAAACCGCGGTCGAGCAAAGTGGCGCTTAGCGAAAAACTGCGGACCGTTTTGGGAGAAATCCAGGGCGAAAGCGCCAAACGGCAGACGCGCTTCGAGTGGAAGTCGAATCTCGGCGCCGATGAGATCCAAACGGACGAATCGCAGCTCGGCTATATCTTGAAGAACGTGCTTAGGGTTGCGCTTTCCGAGGCCAGAATGGGCAGCGAGATTGAGATCGACCTCTCGAAACCTGCGACCTTGGCGATCCGCTATCTGCGGGATGGCGCACGTGTCGCCGCAATTTCCCATTATTTAAACGAGCAAGGCTCGCGCGCAAACAAAACCCCACTGCCTTTGCGGGTCTTGCTGGCGAAGCATTTGCTGGAAAGAAACGGCGGGAAATTTGCTGTCGAGTCGTCTGACGAGGAGAAAGAAACACTGAGACTGGAGTTTCCGCTTGCAGAGCACCGAAATGAAAACTGACCTGAATCAACCGCTGCTGATGGTGGTCGATGATGAAGCGGGGGTCCGACAGTCCCTGCAGCTGGTGTTTAATAAGTCATATGGCGTCATCGAGGCCTCCTCAGCCGACGATGCGATCCAGAAAGCAGGCAATGAAAAGCCTGACGTTATTCTGCTGGACATCATGATGCCGGGCACCGACGGCCTTGCCGTTCTAAAGCAGATCAAATCGGTTCATCCGGACTGCCAGGTGATCATGCTGACCGGCCTCAACACCGCGCGCACGGCGTTCGTGGCCAAAAGTACAGGCGCCTTTGACTATGTGACCAAGCCTTTCGATGTGGAAGAGTTGCGCTTGCGCGTGGAGCACGCACTCGAGAAGATACAGCTATCGCGCGAGTTGGAACGGCTAAAGGAAGAAGTCGGTCGCAAGTACGGTGTCGACCATGTTATCGGCAAGTCGAAACAGATCATCGACGTTTTCAAGGCCGTCAGCATGGTGGCAGCTAAAAAGAGCACGGTCTTAATCACCGGAGAAAGCGGTACCGGGAAGGAACTGATCGCGCGCGCGATTCATTTTAACAGCGACCGTCGATCCAAGCCGTTCGTGGTAGTCAACTGCGCGGCGCTCCCGGACACGCTAATCGAGAGTGAGCTGTTCGGTTACGAGCGCGGCGCGTTTACCAACGCATCGCAGAAAAAAGTCGGGCGGTTCGAACTCGCGCATGGCGGCACTCTGTTCTTAGACGAGATCGGTGAACTCAATCTCGGCACCCAGGCGAAATTTTTGCGCGCGATCGAGCAGGAGACTTTCACCCGGCTCGGTGGTACCGATGAGATCAAGGTCGATGTGCGGGTGGTCGCCGCGAGTAACCGAGATCTCGAACAGATGGCAAAAAACGCCGAGTTTCGGCCGGATTTATTTTATCGGCTGAACGTCGTGTCACTATTTCTGGCGCCGTTGCGAGAGCGGCGCGAGGACATTCCATTGCTGCTCGACCACTTCCTCCGGCTTAAGGCGCAAGAACATTCTATCGCAACGAAAACCCTTTCTCCTGAGGTGGCGGACTTTTTCGTCGCTTATCCGTGGCCGGGCAATATTCGCGAATTGGAAAATCTCATCGAAAGGCTGACCATCCTGACGCCGCACGAGACCGTCACGTTGCGCGATCTTCCGATCGGAATGCGCTCGACGGATCAAACCGCGACCCTGAAAGAAGATGTGCTCAGTGGTTCCCGCCCTCTAAGCGACGCTGTGGATGAATTCGAGCGTGAGTTGATCGTCAAAGCGTTGCAGCGGACTGGTTTTAATCAAACCAAGGCAGCCTCGCTTCTGGGAACCAGCCGGCGCATTCTCAAATACCGGATCGAAAAGCTCAAGATTAACGATCCGAGTGAGTCCGAAGCGGAAGCGAAACTGTCGACATAAACGAACAAATTTGTTCCGCAAATTCTCTTTTTAGTGAGTTAGGTAGCAAGAGAATTGCCGCCTTTCCCGGAAATTCTTTTTTAAAATAGGTGCTTAAGTGGGCTCAGGGGGTGGCATATTCCTTGCTGCCCTGTGCTCGGCATGGATGCGAGCAAGCCGAATATCCTAGTGGTCGACGACGAGATGGGGCCGCGGGAATCGCTCAAGATGATTCTCAACCCCTATTACAACGTTTACACGGCGGACCGCGGTGCCCAGGCGGTCGAAATGCTCAGACAATTCCCGGTCGACTTGGTTACTCTGGATCTCAAAATGCCCGGGTTTAGCGGCATCAATGTCTTGGAAAGAGTCAAGCAACATGATCCCGACATCGAAGCGATCATCATTACGGGTTATGGTTCGCTGGATACCGCGATCGAGGGACTTCGCCTTGGGGCCTTTGACTATATCTCCAAACCCTTTGACGTGAATCACATACTGGCGCTGGTGCGCCGTGGCTTAGAACGCCGCAACGCCAAGGCGCAGCTGCGACGGGTTAAATCGGATTTTCTGTCCAACATCTCGCACGAACTGAGAACACCGCTCAGTGTCGTCGTCGGCTTCGTCTATTTGTTGCTCAACCAAGTTATCGGCAAACTGACCGAAGAGCAGCAAAAGGTGCTCGAAACCGTTTATCGCAACTCCGAAGAGTTGCTTGAGCTCATCGACAACGTGCTCTGGATGACCTCGCTGAACGCCGGCGATGCAAATGCTACCACAGAGAAGTTCGATGCCCGTGACGTCGTTAACGAGACGATGAAACGGTACGACAAGGCGATCCGTGAAAAGGGTTTGCGGCTCAATGTTCAGCTCGGCGCCGAAGATATCCCGCTCGTCAGCGATCGCGCCAAGGTGGAGCGTGTGTTTCACAACGTGTTCAATAACGCGGTGAAATTTACTTCCGAGGGCGAGATCAGCGTAAAGGTGCAGCCGTCGGCGCACCGAGACAATGTTGACTTCGAGATCACGGATACCGGGGTCGGGATCGAGCAGAGCAAGATTGACTCGATATTCGAACCGTTTCACCAGGCTGATAACTCGATGCAGCGATCTTATTCGGGTCTCGGAATCGGTCTCACCGTGGCGCGCCGGATGACCGAACTGATCGGCGGCAAACTGTCTGTAAGCAGCAGGCCGGGCGTCGGCACCCGCGTGATCATGAGTTTCCCGTCACTTGTCGCGGCCGCGCCGTTGGCGATTGAGCAGCGGAGATATGGATAAGGGCGCTACCTCGGTGCCGCGATTTAGGCGATCTGACGTACCCCGTACTTAGCGGAAGCTTCGAGCACGAGGACCGGGCGGCTTTGAAATTGCAAGCGCCTCCGGTCTCAACTTTCCTCGACCAAAACTTCGTCGCTCCTGTCGACTTCCTTGAGTTTTACCTGGACATTTCCTCCAACCCCCAGATCGATCTTTTTACCGACGTAATTGGCGGCGATCGGTAGCTCGCGCCCGCCTCGGTCGATGATCACCGCGAGATGGATCATGCGCGGCCGGCCGAGGTCGATTAAATGGTCCACTGCGGCACGCACGGTTCGGCCTGTGTTCAAGACGTCATCGAAGAGCACGACGATCTTGTTGGCAATATCAAACGGAATGCGGGTGTGGTCGACCGTACCGCCGGGAAGAAGAGTGTTGAGATCATCCCGGTACAAAGTGATGTCCATCTCCCCTACGGGAATTTCCTTGCCCTGACGCTTCTTGACGATCTCTGCGAGTCGTTTGGCGACGAACGGGCCGCGGGTGCGCACGCCGATAAAAACGACCTGATCGAGGTTGCCGTATTGCTGGGTCATTTCGCGGGCAAAACGCTGGAAGATAACAGCGATCTGGGCGGCGTTGAGAATACGCTTCTTCTTTGTTTTGTTATTTGGCTTTGGCATCAACACTCCGAAATGAATATGGCCATAGGTTTGCCAGCTGTACTCAGAGGCGAGGCACACGATGGTCGACGAGCGGAGACGTACTTAATCTCTATGTGGGCGCGAGGCGATGGAGTGCAACGAAGCCTATGAGGCGTTTTCAACAGCTTGTTAGAGTTTTTCATTGGCGACTCGGACCATGGTTTCCATCAGTAGCTGAGTCCCGAGAGTGATATCGGCCGGATCAGTCCATTCGAGCGGGTTATGACTGATGCCGCGCTTGCTCGGCACGAAAATCATTCCTGCCGGCGTGATCTTGGCCATTTGCATGGCATCGTGGCCGGCGCCCGACGGCATGATCTCATAATCGATTCCCTGGTCGTCGCACAGTTCGCGGGTTACACGCAATAATCGCTTGTCGAGCGGCACGGGGTCCTCTTCGCGGATCGTAAGGACTTCAAAGCGGATATCCCGCCGCATGGCAATGTAGCGCGCTTGCTGTTTTACCATACGGGCGACGCGGTTCTTCGACTGCGCTGATGTGCCGCGGATATCCACTGAAAGCTCGGTTCTGCCGGGCACGGCATTGATCACTCCCGGTTCGATCTTCATGGCACCGACCGTGCCGACCACCCGGCCCTGCGCCATCGACGCATTTTTTCGGCAAATCTTTTCGATATATTCGATCAGTTGCGCCGCGGCGACGAGAGCATCTTTGCGCATGTCCATGGGCGTCGTGCCCGAGTGGTCGGCTTGGCCTTTGAAAATAACTTTGAAGCGGCTGGGGGCGGCAATCGAAGTCACTAGCCCAATTCGCTTTCCTTTTGCCTCGAGGATCGGACCTTGCTCGATATGCAGCTCGAGATAGGCCTTCAAGCTCATCGGGCTGCGTTTGAGGCGTTTGAGCCCTCGTTGTGCAATACCGAGGCTCGACAGTACATCGGCAAGCTTGGTCCCTTGCGGGTCAATCGCATTGGTTAAATCTTTGGGATGCACTTCGCCGGCGACCAGGCTGCTACCCAGGGTCGAAAAGCCGAAGCGGCTCGACTCCTCGCCGACGAAACAGACGACTTCCAACGGTGATCGCACTGGTATGCTGTTTTCGTTGATTGTGCGGATCGCTTCGAGAGCGCCGATCACGCCGACGGGTCCATCGTATTTGCCTCCGTGGATGACCGTGTCGAGATGAGAGCCTGCCAGAACTGCCGGCGCACGTGGATCGCTGCCGCCGAAGCGGCCGAAGATATTGCCGATGGCGTCGATGTGAATTTTTAAGCCGGCTTGGCGCATCAGATGAATCAGCACTTGGCGGCTGCGCAACTCTTTGATCGAGAAAACCAACCGGGTCACCGCGCCTCGATCGCCGATACCGATTCGTCCGATCGCGTTCAAGTCCCGCATCAAACGGCGTTGACTGACCCGGGCTTTCGGCGATCCTGTTAATCGGCGGATGCGCTTCATTGCGGGGCATCTTAACAGCTTACGCGCGTGCTGAAAATCTCCCGTTGGCGAGTCACTTCATTGGAAAGCAAGAATCGGTGTGTTATGACCTGCCTATCCAATAATCTGAAAGGCCGTTCCCATGAGCGAAGTTTCTCAAAGAGTCGCGGAAATATTGCTTTCGACGGAGTCGATTCAGGTTTACAAAGACAAGCCGTTCGTTTTCGTCTCCGGCCGGATCTCGCCGGTGTACATCGACTGCCGCAAACTCTTGTCATTCCCGGCGGAACGCGAATTCATCGTCGTCGCTCTGGCCAAGAAAGTCGAGACGGATATCGGGTTGGATAGAATCGACGTTGTTGCCGGCGGCGAGACAGCGGGGATTCCTTACGCTTCGTTTGTCTCGCACCTCATCAACAAGCCGATGATTTACATCCGCAAGCAACCCAA
Organism: Candidatus Binatia bacterium; assembly: GCA_025922795.1. The sequence goes on from JAICHC010000025.1 coordinate 11,614, forward strand.
GGGCTACGGGGGCACCAAGCAGATCGAGGGGATTCTCGAAGCCGGAAAAAGAGTCTTGCTGGTCGAAGATCTCATCACCGATGGCCTGAGCAAGCTGCGCTTCAATATCGGCATTCGCGGCGCCGGCGCGAAAATGACTCACTGCCTGTGCGTCTTCGACTACGCTTCGGATCGGCTGGACCAGCATGAAGGTAAGGTCAATCTGGCGAAAAACGATATCGCTTTGCATGTGCTCGCTAACTGGGACGATGTTTTGGATACCGGCTTAAGCAAGAGTTATTTCAGTGAGGAATCGAGCCGGCATATTGTCGAGTTCCTGAAGGATCCGGAGAATTGGGGCGGGATGATGGGTTTCGTATAGAAAACGAAGACTGATGTTTTGTGTTTTCAGTGTGAAAAAATTACGCACTAATTTCGAGTTGCAGCAC
>JAICHC010000026.1 GCA_025922795.1 Candidatus Binatia bacterium
CTCGGATATGGGGATCAAATGAATGGATGTTTGTGTCGTAACGGAGGGTTAATGACAGCGAATCAATCAAGCAGACGAAATTTTTTGAAACAAAGCGCGCTCGCGACTTTGGGTGTTTTCCTCGCCGATCACAGGGTGCGGGTGAGCTACGCCGCTTCGAAAGAACGGATCACGATTTTGAGCAGCATCAGCCTGGACACGCTCCATCCCTATGCCCACAGTTCCAGTCCGCAGTACGGCATCTGGAACAATATGCTCGAGCCGCTGGTCGAAGTGAACTACGCCAAACGAGATTACTTCGGCGTGCTCGCCCAGTCATGGGAGTTTCAGGGTAAAAAGTGGGTGTTCAAGTTGCGTAAGAATGTCCGTTTTCACGACGGCTCTCCGTTCACGGCACAGGATGTCATTTACTCGATCAATCGGATCAAGAACGATAAGCAGAGTCTGCAGAAGGACAATTTTCGAGACTTAAGCGAGATGCAAGCCCTGGACGATCATACCATCGCATTCATTACCGAGGCGCCCAATGCGGTTTTTCTCGACCGATTGCAGAATCGCTTTATGCTTGGCAAAGCGGGCACCGAAGCGCAGAGCGGCAATCTCGGCGAGCGTAAACCCATCGGTACGGGGCCGTATCGCTTCGTCAGTTGGCAGCGCGACGGCAACCTGGTGATGACCCGGCACGAGAATTATTGGGGCAGCAAGGCAGCGGTGAAAGAGATCGTCACAAGGCGAGTCAAGGAAGACGCCGGGCGGGTTGCTGGTCTATTGGCCGGCCAAGGCGACGTGGCCAATAACGTGCCGGTGGAGGAGCTCTCCCGTTTTGACAAGCATCCGCGCGTGCGCCCCGAAAAGGCCGAAGGGGTGCGCATGTATTTCCTGGCAATGAACGTCACCCACAAACCCTTCGATAACAAATTGGTGCGACAAGCGATCAACTACGCCGTCGATCCGGCGGTCATTATCAAGCATATCTACGAGGGCAACGGTTATGTGATGAATGGGCCGCTGGGATCGAATGTCATCGGTTTCGATCCGCAGATCAAACGCTATCCTCTCGACCCGAACAAAGCCAAGGAGTTGCTTGGCAAAGCGGGATATCCCCAAGGTCTGCAAGTCAAGCTCTACTTCTCGCCGGATCGCTATCCTAAAGCCAAAGAAGTATGCCAGGTGATCGCCGATCAGCTGGCGAAGGCTGGCATTAAGACCGAGTTGGTCTCCCAGGAGTTCGTCATCTTCTGGGGCAAAGACGGTGTCAACGGCGGCAAGTTGCCGTTCTATTACGTGGGCCGGCCGGCGGCGGATGCCGATACTGTTTACGATCAATATTACCGCTCGGGCGTTACCCCGCGTGTTCAATATAAGAATCCCGATTTCGACAAGCTGATCGATGAAGAACAAAGAACCGGCGATCCCAAGAAACGAATCGCCATCTTACAGCAGGCCGGCCGCATCTTGATGGAAGATGCGCCGCTAGTCCCGCTCTACACACTGGCGGAAATCTATGCTGTGGCGCGCAACATCAACTGGAAGGCGCGCCCGGACGAAAAGATCATCGCCCACGAGATGAAAATTCGTTAAGCTCGCCCAGCGACGGGGTAAGAGCCTGCAAACTTGCCGGCTCCACCCCGTCGGCGCGTGAAATATCTCTCTATTTGGGCGTCGCTCGCCGGCCCGTGGCAACTCGCTGGCCGCCGCTGAAAAATCAGTGCCCGGCAAAAGTCTCTAGACTTAGGGTTTTTGTGGCGTAAAGTTGGTCAGTCGATCAAGATGGCAGCCGATGATGAAAAACATCGCCGGTCAAGAGGGAGGTATTTATGGCGTCACACAAAAAATGCTTGAATCGGAGAGACTTTCTCAAACACAGCGCCGCCCTGGCAGGGTTGAGCGTTTGGACTGCCGCGTCGTGGCCGAAGATAACCTATTCGGCGTCAACAGAACGTCTGACGATCTTCAGCAGCGTGAGCTTGAGTTCGCTCGATCCCTATGCATTCTCGTCCAGTCCCGAATACGGCATCTGGAATCATATCGCGGAGTCTCTGGTTGAGGTCGATTACGTCAAGATGGACTATGTCGGCGTGCTCGCTGAGTCGTGGGAATTTCAGGGCAAAAACTGGGTCTTTCATCTCAGGAAAAACGCGCGCTTTCACGATGGCTCGCCGTTTACCGCCAAAGACGTGATCCATTCCTATCGGACCATTCTGAATCATAAGAAAAGTCCGCAGCGTTACGCGCTGACGGATATAGCGGAAATGAAAGCGGCGGACGATCACACGCTGATTCTGACGACCAAATCGCCCACGGCCGTGATGCTCGATCGGCTTACCAACCGTAACATCGTCAGTAAAGCGGCGGCGGATAAATATGGCAGTGAAGTCCATCAGCATCCTACCGGGACCGGGCCCTATAAATTCGTCAGCTGGCAGCGCGACGGGCAGCTTGTGCTCACTCGTAACGACGATTATTGGAGACAGAAAGCCGCGATTAAAGAGATCGTCACTCGGAAAGTAGCAGAGGATGCGGCGCGGGTCTCGGGCTTGCTCGCCGGGCAAGGCGACGTCATCAATAATGTTCCCGTGGAAGAGATCTCGCGCATTGAAGGCAATCCGCGCACTCAGATCGAGAGGGCACAGGGTCAGCGTATGTATTTTTTGGCGCTTAACCCGGTTTTCAAGCCTTTCGATAACAAGCTCGTACGGCAGGCATTTAACTATGCAATCGATCCCGCGGCCATTATCAAGCACATCTATGAAGGCAACGGTTATGTGATGGACGGACCGGTTGCGTCAAATGTGATCGGCGCCGATCCAAAGCTCAAAAGGTATCCACGCGATCCAAAGAAGGCGAAAGAACTTCTGGCCAAAGGCGGCTATCCGAACGGCGTCGACGTCAAGCTTCACTTGGCTCCCGACCGCTATCCCAAAGCCCGAGAGGTGTGCCAGGTGATCGCTGATCAGTTGCGCGATGCCGGAGTGAGAACAGAGCTGGTCACGCAGGAGTTTGCAATATTTTGGGGCCAAGAAGGCGTCAACGGCGGGAAGCTTGCCTTCTATTACGTCGGTCGCCCGGCCGTCGATGCGGACACGCTGTACGAACAGTATTTCCGTTCCGGAGTGACAAAGCGGATTCAATACAAGAATCCTGAGTTCGACAAGCTCATCGATGAGGAGCAAGTCACCGGGGATATGAAGAAACGCGTTGAGCTATTGCGACAGGCGGGTCGCATACTGATGGAAGACGCTCCTTATGTCCCGTTGTATACGCTCGCAGAGATCTACGGGGTTGCCAAAAATGTAATATGGAAAGCAACTCCCGGCGAGAGAGTTCTAGCCTATGAAATGAAGATCCGTTAGACGACTACGTCGCGTCCGGCGTGCCTGCGGACAATTTTTGCACAAGAGCGCGATAATCTTGGCAGTTTGAAGGATCTGCCGGCGGATTTTTTTGGCATAGCGGTTGCTCTAATAGCACGGCATGACGACAAACGCCGCGACCGTTACCCAGCTCACGCCGAAAAAAATGCGCTACTCTTCGATGCTACGATGTCTCGGCCAATGTTTCGAAGAGATGCAACTCAAGGCGCTCGAAATCAGAGCTCATGGGGAAACCCTGATCGTCCAGGCTTGGAACCGGGGCACCTCGATGGCGATGGACTTCGAGAAGCATTATTCGCCGCAAGATCTGCGCAGCCTGGATGCGGAAGGCCGGGCAAAGCGCCGACCGTACATGGGACCGCCAGATCTGCTCAGTTTGTCACAGATACTTCGTCTCGCGGGCAACTACGTCGATCGCACCGGCGGCCGCTTTCTGAGAGTCTCGTGGCAGGATCAATCAGATAAGATTCAGTCGGTCACCGTCCAGTGGGAGCCGATCCAGCTCGAACGCGCAGCCGCCGAATTGCAGCCGAATTTGATCGAAGAGTTGTGTATCCACATCTACAAACAGCGCAAAAAGATCAATCTCGCCTCGGAACGCCAGGGATACCGGCCGTTCGTGAGCGTAGCGCGGGGCGGCTGAGCCGGTATCGTCTAAGCCTGATATTTGACCTCACCGCCCACCAAAGTCATCTCGACTTTCAGCTCCCTGATTTTCTCCGGCGCGATCGCGAAGGGATCTTCTGCAACCACGGCGATGTCGGCGAGTTTGCCGATTTCGAGAGTGCCCTTCTCTTTTTCCTCGAAGCCGACCCACGAAGCAGTCGTCGTGTGCATGGCGAAGGCTTCATTGACGCTGATTCTTTCTTCCGGCACCCAAACGTCGCCCCAACGCATCTTGCGGGATGCCGCGGTGGCGATATCGCGCAGCGGATCGACCGGCCAGTAGCCGGGTGAGTCGGACCCCCCGGCGATGATCACGCCATTTTTCAAAAGCGTGCGGAATGGGAATGCTTTGGTCAGCCGACGCTCGCCGACGCAGTCGAGAATCGCGTCGCCGATGTAATAGGCGAAAGCGATATTCGGAATGGCTACGATACCTGAACGCACCATGCGCTGGATGAGCTTTGGCGTGGCGAGCCAGTTGCCCATATGCTCGATACGGTGGCGGTGATCTTTGCGCGGCGAATGATCGATGGCATTCTCATAGGCGTCGAGCGCCATGTCAAAGGCTTTGTCGCCGATGGCGTGGACGCAGCAGCGCAGCCCGGCGTCGTGACAGATTTGCACGGTGTGATTCAGCTCGTCTTGCTGAATCCGAATGATGCCGTGATTGTGCTCGTCGTTTTCGTAGGGCTCGTGAAAACAAGCATTGCGTCCGGTGATACCGCCGTCGATACTCATCTTGACCCCGCCGATGCGCAGCCAGTCGTTGCCGAAACCGGTGATGAGACCGAGCTCGATCAGGCTCTTGGACTCGATCATCGATTCGATCACGCGCGGCAAGATGCTCACGCGCGTGTGCATGCGTCCTTCCTTGTAAATTTCCTGATAGGCGCGCACCGGCTCGGCATAGCGGACGATATCATGCACCGTGGTGACGCCGCGTTGGAGGCATTGGTCCAACGCGAAGACGATGCCGTCTTTCAATTGCAGATAATTAAACTCCGGCGCGACCTTTCGCAGTATCAACTGGGCGCGCTCGTGCAACTCGCCGGTGGGCTCGCCGGTCTGGGGATCATGTCGGATATGCCCGCCAGCAGGATCGGGCGTGTCGCGGGTGATCTTCGCCGCGGCTAACGCAAGGCTGTTGCCGATGGTCACGTGCGCACCGAAAGAGATCGATACGGGATGAGACGACACGGCGCGGTCGAGGTCATGCTTATCGGGAAAGCGCTTGTCGCTGATGCGAAAATCTTGCATCGGGCTGCCGTGGGCGACAATCCACGAGCCTTTGGGCGCACTAGCCGCTGCGTTGGCGAGGCGCTGCAGGATATCAGCGACCGAGCTCACGTCAACGTAAAAATCACGGCAGTCGACCAGTTCCATCTCCGCCGTGCCCTTCTCGGAAAGATGAACGTGGGTGTCGGTCAAACCCGGAATCGCGGTGCGGCCTTTGAGGTCGATCGTTTGGGTATCCGGGCCGGCGAGGCGACGAATATCGTCGGAGTCGCCACTGGCGACGATTCGAGAGCCCGCGCACGCCAAAGCTTCACAGGTGGAAGTCTCGGTTGCGAACGTGCGAATGTTGCCGTTGTACAGTATCAAACTCGGGTAAGGTAATGGGCGGGATTTCATAAACTTCCACGCTCCTTTAAATTTTTCACCGTTGCCGTGACTTTACGTTTTCGCATGAAAAACTGGCGCATTAAACCCTCCCGGTCGAGACAATTTCAATTCAGCGAGGCATGGAAGTGAGATCACTGTTTGCGAATAAACAGCTTCCGCATCAAGGCTTCCCACTCGGTGAATTTCTTATCGAGCTCTTCGGGCGTGTACTTGCTATCGATATAGACCTTCTTGAATTTCTGCTCGAGGGAGCCGATGTCATTACGTGCCGAGCTCAAGCCGCCCTTCATGGCGACCTGCTGTCCTTCCTTGGAATGAAGATAGTCGAGAAACAGCAAAGCTGCGTGAGGATGGGGAGGATCCATCAACAACGCTGAAGTCCCAACCCCGGCTATCACCGGATCGATCGCTCGCCATTCCACCGGCGCGCTTTTTCGCTTGTGGGTAAAAATATTGGAATTAAAGATCGTCGGAGATAACGGAACCTCGCCGGAAGCGACCAGACCCGCGAGGGCCGCGCCCGACATATTCTGTACATTGATGTCTTGCTCGCTCAACTTCAGCAGAAATTCATGCCCCATCGTTTCGAGCACGGCGCCAATCCAGCGCGTTCCGGTGGTGGTCCCGGCGATGGACATTTTTCCTTTCCATCTTGGGTCGAGAAGGTCCTTTATGGATTTAGGCGCTTCCGCCGGAGGTATATGTTGGGTATTGAAACCCAAACTGATGTAGATCTCTCGGTTCGTCCAGGCGTAGACTCCGGTTTTGCCTTTTATTTTCGCCTCGTCGTCGTAAGCGCTGAGGTCCGGCGAAAAGTGTTCCCGGAGCATGTTGTTTCTCTGCAGAAGCGCCATGTATTCGGGACTCGTTTCAACGACATCGGCGAGAAAGCGGCCGGAGGCTACTTCTTCGGTCAAACGTTTGAGCAAAGCTTTGGAATCGCTGCGCCAGACGTTGGCCTTAATGAACGGATATTTCTTCTCGAATGCTTGTGACACCGGCCCGGCCACCCAGGTATTCGACGTATAGAAAGTGAGCTGGCCCTCTTTCCTGGCGCCTTCGAGCAGAATCTTTTCCCGATCGGCGCCTTGATAAAGCGCCAGCTCGGCGAGCGAGAGCGGCCGGCTTTGGGCGGCAAAGATCGCGGCAGCGTTGGCCGTGACCATTACAAAAACGAGCCGAAATAGTATTCTCGTCAGCATCGGAATTCCTCCTCGGCGATTTAGTCGAAATAGCCGGCCTTGTGCGCCCAGAGCCATAGATAGGCGATTTTCTCATTATGCAATTCGGCGTAACCCACGTGGCCGTAGCGCGGGATCAAGACCACATGCGCGCCGCGCGTTGCGGCGGCGTACTTGGCGCCCATAAACATCTCGCGCTTGTGTTCGAGGTTGTCGCCCCGGACCCAATGTCCTTTGTCATTTTCTCCGACGGTCAACAACACGTGGATCGACTTTAACCACTTCGAGTCGGGTTCCTGCAGGTGGTCGAAATACTCTTCGCGCGGTAGGCCGGTGCGCTTGGCATACTCGTCGAGAATCCCCACCGCGGCATTGTGCTGATTGTCGCACAGGCTGGTTTTCATCTGGGAGCGCAGCGGGCTGACCAGACGAATATAATCGTCGGCGCCGCCCCAGGGCGTTAGGTCCTCCGGATCGATATACCCCGATTCTTTGAATGAGTCGGGTGACCGGCGCGAGACGTGATCGATCGGTTTTTCGACGTACTTTTCGGCGCCCGTCGTATCGCGCCATTGCTTACGCCAGCCGTCGGGACCGCCGCTGCCGAACCCGACGATGCCGATGACTTTGGTTCTTTCCGAAAAACGACTGAGATGGGCGGCCATCGGTCCGCCGGTGGAATGGCCGAAGACGATGATTTCCCGGCCGGCGAAATGTCGGTCGGTGAGCAAGCCCGCACCCTGGAGGATGACATTGAACGTGCACTTCAAATTGCGGTCGAGAATCTCCTGCTCCGCCAGATCGCGATCGAAAAGATAGATCGGATTGCGCTCGGCGACAGGCTGTTTCCAGACGCCGCCCGGCGGGTAGTGGCCCGGATAGGTGAGCGCCAATACTTTGAATCCCTGAGCGGCGAGCACCCGGGCAAGCCCCGGCCGGCCGTCGGGCGTCAGGTCCATGATTTTTTCACTGCCGGCACCGCCATGGAAGAAGACAAAAGCCCGGCGTGCGTCGGTTTCCTCGCGAGGTGAATAGACGGTGCCGTGCATGTCCCAATCATAGCCGTTGCGCTGGAAACGGACCGTGGCATCGATACTGGTGAATTCACGGGCGGTGTGAGGCGGCTGGATCGCCAGCCATTCATCCCAGTCGAGTTTTAACAGCAGCTCGCGCGAAGTAAGCCCATCGATAAATTTTTCCCTGATTCCCTTGCCGGTCATGGTGTCCCTCTATGGTTTGCCGACGTAGTTGTCCAGGTAATATTTGGCGATCTCGCCTTTGGTGCAACACCAAACGCCGGGAAATCCTTTGGCGTAGCGTATACATTCTTCAAACACGCCGATGATATTTGGCCTTCCGCCGATATGCGCGTGGACCAGACAATCGATCAGCTTCGGCGCGCCCGCTTGGCCTTCAGCGTAAAGCCAGTCGAACGCGGCCTTGAAACTATCGAAGTAAAACCGCGCGGGATTTTTCGCGTTAAAGAGGAGGGAAAGATCGTTTGCGTAATCGAGCCGCGGCATGATGACCAAGTTTTTGCCGTTGACAACGCGATGCTGTGGAATATCGGGCCCCGGCAAGTCGCCGGTCCAGAAGATTCCTTCCTCAACGAAGTTAGCGAAGGTGTATTCGTTGATCCTATGCCCGGGGCTGACCCAGCCCACGGGGCGTTTACCGGTCACGGCCGCGAGGCCGTCGAGCGTTCGCTTGATGAGATCTCTTTCCTTAGCCGCGTCCAGCGAGCTTAGGGCCGTGTCATTGACCCAACCGTGACCGACGATTTCATGACCGGCTGTGTGGAGTTCCCGTAGCGCGTCCGGAAAGTCTTCAGCGATCCTCCCATTGGTGTCGATCGTGCCGCTGACGGCGTTGCGCGCAAGGACCTCCATGATTCGCCAGATGCCGGCTTTACCGCCGTATTCGCCATAGGCGAGGGAGGCGTAGTCCGGTTTATCGCCGCCCTGACGGTACTGAGACGACTTCTTAAAAGCCTCGAAGGCGACAAAAAAGCTAACCGCGATCTTGGCGTCGTTTGGCCATCTGAGTGGCGTGGGTCTCATCAGTCGAGCCTCCTCATGGCATGTCGGAAGGCCCTTTGCCGATTCGCCTAAAAGTTTTTACTCTGTGGCTGCGGGAATATGTTGGGTTGCTGGAAAAAGATTTCTGCCGGCAAATCTGCATGGTGCCTCGCAAAAGTAACAGCAGCAGATACTATCAAGCTGCAGTGAACAGGGTCAAACGACGGCTGGAAGCAGCTTGAGAGTTTAGGCGCCACGTGACGGCGCTGAGGACTCCACGAGATGGCGCGATCCGCTGAAACGCGCGCAAATTGGCGTCAATTTGCCGGGCACTTGCCGGTGCTGAGATGGGCTTCGAAATCTTCGGGAAACAGCTTGAGCGCGCTTTCGATGGGCGGACCGGGCATCGCGATCAGATTGCAGAAGCCTTTGCCTTTGTTGAAAGCCAGGATCTTGCCGAACTGCTCAAGAATAGGCTGACCCCCCTGGCCTGCCTGAACCTTTTTCATCATCATTGCTAGGGTACTGGTCTCCATGCGGCACGCCGGACACTGGCCGCAGGATTCCTCAGCGAAAAATTCCGCGATCCGCAAAACTTCTTCGACGATGCAACAGTCTTCCGCGACTAGACGCACAACGCCGCAGCCCAACGCCGAACCTGCCTCGCGCATCGAATTGTGATCCAGAGGCGTATCGATTTTATCGGCGGGTAGGAAGGCCGAGGAGGGCGCCGCCGGCATGATCGCCTTGATCTTTTTGCCGCCTTTGATTCCGCCGCCGCACTCTTCGATCAAGTAGCGCAAGGGCGTGCCGAAGGGCAGTTCATAAACTCCCGGGCGGTTGACGTCATCATTGAGCGAGAAAATCATCGTGCCCGAGCTCTCGGCGGTGCCGAACTTGCGGTACCACTCGGCTCCTTTGAGCACGATCGGCGCAATGTTGGCCAGAGTCTCGACGTTGTTCACCACCGTCGGTTTGCCGAACAAACCGGCCGTGACCGGGAACGGCGGCTTCTGGCGTGGCCACGGCTTTTTCCCTTCGATGACATCGAGTGCCGCCGTATCTTCGCCGGCGACGTAGTTGTGGGGTGCGGCAACGACTTCGATGTCGAGATTAAAGGCGCTGCCGAGCACCTGATCGCTCCAATAAGCGGTGCTCTTCGCCTCGGTGAGCGCGTCATTGACGGTTTGGATCGCGGTATCGTAACGCGCGTTGATGTAAAGATAAGCCTTCGCCGCACGGATGGCATAGGCGCCAAGGATGGTGCCTTCGATGACCAAGTGAGGAAGAGTTTCCAGTAGCACGCGATCTTTTTTGCTGCCGGGTTCGTCCTCGCCGCCGTTCAATACCAGATAGCGAGGCTCCCCCGGAGCTTCGCTAGTCAATTGCCATTTTTTTCCGGTCGGAAATCCCGCACCACCCCGGCCGCGCAGGCCGGCGTCCGAAATGATTTTGATAATTTCTTCAGGAGGAGACTCGACCGCCTTGGCCAAGGCTTGGTAACCGCCGCGAGCACGGTATTCCTCCAAACCCTCACGACCTTCGGGTATGGCCTGAGGGAAAAGGATGCCTTCCATGAACTAGATGACCCCCGTATCGAGGAGTTGGTAGATGAGTTCTTTGAGAGATGAGTCGATGGTATCCAAGCGTTGCACATGAGGCCCGCCGGCAAGATGCTCCGTGATCTCATCTAGGTCCTCCACTTTCACCTTGGCGTACCAATTCTTCTCAGGATAAAGCACGATATTGGGACCCTCTTGGCAAGCACCGAAGCACATGTAAGGCTTGACTTCGACGTCGGTCAGACCCTTAGCGGCAACGCGCTTTTCGAGCTCGACCATGAGCTGCTCCGAACCGCGCGACTTACAATCGATATTTTGACAAACGAGACACACTCGGCTCACTGGTTTCTCCTTGCCGTCTAATTACTAGTGTATGTCGGGAGATGCAACAGCAGCTGGCTCTCGACGCTAATTCATCTGTATCTGCGCGACCCAGTCTTTGCCCTTGATGATCTCCGCCAATATTTTTTCATCGCTCTCCGTGGGCAGAACTTCGGCCAGATGCTTCGCGTAAGTTTCGCCAGATAGCTGTTCGCCGGTGACGCTGTAAGTCTTGCCGACGTATTCGCCGATGGAGCGGTTAAACTTCAGATCGGGAGCGTAGAGCTTGGGCTGATCCGCCGGGATCAACTGATTAAGCTGGTGGATCAACTTGGCGCTCTCTATCATATAATGCCGGCGCGCCAGATCGTTGAGCTTATCCTTTTCCGCAGGAACTGATGCTTCATGCTCATCCATTCGGCCTTTCAGGCCCCAGGTGTAGGCCCAGTGCGCCGAGGAGGAGTGGTCGGTTCCGAACAGGTCATACGCGGTGGACAACCACTTGTTGAAGTATTTTTGCACGATTGGAACGGGAATCTTTCCCGCTCGAAGGATGCGCGTCAGGCCGGTGTGGCCCGTGAACATGTGAAAAAATTCTTCCTTGAGCATGGCCGTTACGCTTTCCGCCAACGGAGCAAATGCAGAGTGAGACAACATGGTCAGCTGATATTTGCCGTCGCGATCGACGAATTCTGTATAGGTAAAAAAATCGAGCCAGTTATTGACCGGAGCGTTGAATGAACCGAGCAAACGGTCGCCCCGAAAGGCGCGGCGCTCGAGAAGTTTCCGGGCCTCTAATTTACCGGAATCGCCAAAATAATTGACCAGCAGGTAACACATCTGCCAACCGTGACGCATTTCCTCGCTATTAACGCGGGTCAATGATTGACGGTCGTAATCCGTCGGTGCCGTATCGAGCAGGTTTTTTTGCTGTTCAACCGATGCGAACTCGGTGTCGCCCTGGTATACGATCAAGTTCATCAAGGCGTCGCGAATCGATTGATTAGGAATCTGAGTAACCCGCTGCCACTTTGGCTGACCCTTGAAATCACCGAATTCGATATCGGGGGAGTGCAATTCGCCGA
>JAICHC010000027.1 GCA_025922795.1 Candidatus Binatia bacterium
CTTACTGCGGCGGGTTGGATTTCTGCGACGCGATACTCAGGTGGCAGGTTTTGCACTTGCACCGGCAGCTTGTAGGTGATCTCGACGGTGCTCGACCCGGGGACCAAAACGTACCAAAGTCCGATAGCTAAGCCGAAGGTCAACAGCTTCGCGAGCCAGTTTTGCCGCACCAGCGAGACCGAAATCGCGCGCTGCTCCGCAGGAGGGTACTTCTCTTGAAGGAACCCCTGTAGGACCAAACTCAACTCTGGAATGTTGGCGATCTGCCGCAGCCGGCCGGCTCTGGCAATCGAAATTGTACCGCGCTCTTCCGAAACCGCGATGCAGAGCGCGTCGCTCAGCTCGGCCAGCCCAAGAGCGGCGCTGTGGCGCGTGCCGACTCCAGCCAACTGCTGAAAATCCTTGGAGAGCGGCAAATGAGCGGCGAAAAGAGAGACGCGGTCATTTTCGATAATGACCGCGCCGTCGTGGCCAGCCGAATGCGGATCGAAAATGCTTTTGAGCAGCGGCTCGCTGATCTTTGCTTCCAACTCGATACCACCCATGATGTGCCGGGCGATGGGATCTTTGCCTTCAATGACGATGAGTGCGCCGATTTTGGCCTTGGCCAGATCGTCGACGGTCTTCACCAGCACGTCCGCTATGTCGGAACGCAGCGGCCGGCCCCACTTTGGCGCCAAGCTCCAGACCGCTATCCGTTCAAAGATCTGCCTTAGTTCCTCCTGGAAAATCACCACAATGATGATCAAAAAGATCGCGAAAAAGCCCTGGAATATCCATGCGGTCAATTGCAGGTCCAGGTACCTTGCGAGAATGTAAATCGCGGCCAGGATGAAAATGCCGCGGATGACAAATGCCGCGCGGGTCTCTTTAAGGAATGCTGTAGCAGTATAGAGCAACACCGCCACTACCAGGATGTCGATGATGTCGGCAATGCCGATATTAAAAAAAGGCGTGAACATGATCAGAGCCGTGACGCAGCGTTATAGACAGCAAGCGCACTGCCGCAGGTATCGGGCACAATCAATTAACTCTGGACGGCGTCGGCTTAAACCAACCTTTTATTTGTCGCACCGGGCGCACTCAGATGCAAGCCGACATCACATTTGACGCGCCAGGCCAGGTCTCCTCCCCTTCAGGTGTGTCTAGGAAAATCCCTTCACGTCAGAAAAAAGCCTTCACATACAGTTTTGTTGACATAAGCGAGGAGCAACACCGACCTTGTAAAAACAATAGATTACCTCGTTCTCTATCTTGGCACGGGGCTTGTTTGTAGCTTCAAAGCAGCACGAAGTCGAACCAGCGGCATTCCACTGCGAGACGGAACCGCAACCGCTTGGCTTCGTGCTGCGCATGCCAAACATCTCAAATTTCAGGTGTCACGATGTGGTCCTTGGCTTAGCCGATCGAGAAATCGGTGCCTTCGCGACAGCACGATCGTTTGACGCTAAAAACAGGAAACTTATTGAGTGGTGAATCGGTAAAACAGGAGGAGATCGCAAAGGTGGATTGGATCCGAGTTACTGGGCGATGGCAGTTGAGTAGTAAGACACCGCAGCGTGGAAAAGACACCGCCATCGGCAAACGCAAAAGCGCGAAGGGATGGGACGTCTCCGAGCGCGCAGTTGCTGAGGAGAGAAAGGAAATCGCGGAAGTGAAGAAGCCGATCGGGCGTTGACGCAGCTGGACAGTTTGCACCGCCAAGCCCTCACACGAAATCACAATTCAATAGCGACGTCGGCGTCCGCGAGTCGTTTCTTTAGTTGGCGCCCGCTTAACAGGCCGGGCCACCGTCGGACGGGCGAGGGCGGCCTGGAACAGCGCCGGTCCCTGTGGAGACAGTCTGCGGCAGGGCATCGCAATCCGCGGCGGCCGAAAGAAAACCATTGAAAAATGAACGACTCTCCTCCGATGTGTTTCGCGGGGATGGGGTTGTGGTCGGCGGTCAGAAGACATAGAAATAAGTCAGGGGAAACGAATGGCTGCAGCGAAAATCCTGGTAATCGACGACGATAAAAATCTGCTGGAGCTGGCCAGAACCAGGCTGGAAGGGGCGAATTACAGCGTGGTTACAGCTCTCGGCGATGAACCGGCGGTGACGGCCGCTAAGGACGGCTTCGACCTGGCGATAGTCGATCTTCGGCTTGCCGGTCAAGACGGCATCACGGTGATGGAAAAGCTGCATGCCGTTCACCCCGAGATGCCCGTGATTATCCTCACAGGGCATGCGAGCGTTGAGGGCGCCGTCGAGGCGATGAAAAGAGGGGCCTATACTTATTTGACTAAGCCCTTCGATCCGCGCGAGCTGATTTTGCAGATCAGTAGAGCGTTGGAGAGCCGCAAGCTCGCCAACGAGAATCAGCGGCTGCGAGGCCTCTTACAAGAGAAGTACGATTTCGCCAACATCGTTGCCAAGAGCGACAAAATGCAAAAGCTGCTCGAAGCGGTTTCGCGCATCGCCAAGTCGGACTCTACGGTTTACATTCATGGCGAAAGCGGCACGGGCAAGGAGCTTATCGCCAAGGCAATCCACCTGGCGAGCGATCGAAAAGACAAGCCGTTTGTGGCGATCAATTGCGCGGCGATCCCGGAGAGTCTTCTCGAAAGCGAGCTTTTCGGGCACGAGAAAGGTGCGTTTACCGGGGCGGTGCGAAGCACCAAGGGATTATTTACCCAAGCAAACGAAGGGACGCTTTTTTTGGATGAGATCGGCGACATGCCGCTGTCGATCCAGGTCAAATTGCTGCGCGCCTTGGAAGAGCGCCAGTTTTATCCCGTGGGCAGTGAAAAACCCGTTTCGGTGGATGTTCGAGTCGTGGTCGCAACCAAAAAGGACTTGGTCGAAGAGGTGAAGAAGGGCCTGTTCCGGGAAGATCTTTTCTATCGGATTCACGTCATCCCGATCATGCTCCCGCCGCTCAAAGATCGCCCTGATGACATTCCGTATCTGGTCGACCACCTGCTGAAAAAGATCTCTTCGCAGCTGAAAAAAAACGTCAAAGGCTTGACGCCCAAGGCGATGCAGAAACTGATGCAGCACGATTGGCCCGGGAACGTGCGCGAATTGGAAAATACCTTGGAGTATGCGATCACCATGACTCAGCGGGACATTGTCGGCGACGAGTTGATTCTTCAAACCAAAATCTCCACCGCGGCGTCCTCGCCCGAAGAAACGGTTCAGTCGCAATTTTTGCCGACGCCGGGATCACTAAAAACTTTGAAAGAAGCGAGAGCGGAATTTGAAAAGGCTTACCTGATCCGACTCCTAGAGATGTGCGACGGCAAGGCGACTCGGGCGGCTGAAATAGCTGGAAAATATCGCGCCGATTTCTACGATCTGTTGAAAAAACATGAGATCAAAGTAGCGGATTTCAAAAAATCCGCCTGAGTCAATGGCGGCCACCAAAAAACGACGAGGCGGCGACCGAGGTTCGATCGAGCTCTAGCTCTTTTTAGCGGTTTGGACCTGGAAGACAGGAACTTGCTGTATGACCCGAGTGCTTCCACAGCTCGAGCACTTTATGCCGGCTTTCCTTGCGCGCTCGAATTCTGAAATCGAGTAGTTCAGTTCAAAACTCTTATCGCATTTCTGGCAACGAAACTCGTAAGTTGGCATAAATGGAACCTCCTTTTATGCGTTGCTGCACCTCGAGTCTGTTGATGAGGGTTGTTTGCGGCTCCGGGATTCTTTGTCGCCGGCGAACGATTTTGAATTTTTGGACCAGTCGCCATCCGAGCATCGAATCTCGGTTTCCGATGCACGCGAGATCAAGGTTTAGCTTGCAAGCTCGGAAGACGAATCACTCACGTTAAAGGCCTGCGACCTCACTCTGCCATAGGGGCGGGCTCAACGTGCCGCTCTGTGACCGACATCTTGCTGACAGATCTCACCGCGCCCGGCGCCGCGTCGCGAGACTACTCGGGAACCTTGACGCGCAGCATGCGGCCGAGATCGTGGAAGCGGGCGATCCAAAGGCGCGCGGTTTCATCGGTGCGGGCACGCGCTTTCTCGCGCGGATACTTCTGCGCTAACAACTGGAAATAAAAATTCTGCACCTGCCAGAGATCGACGCTAAACGGCAGATGCGGGAGCACGCTGACGGCGTCGTGAACTTGTACGAGAGCGGCCAGCGAGGGTTCGGCCGCCAGCGCGCCCGCCAAGCGCTCGAGCGACTGGCGATAGACGAATTCGAGGGTCGTCGTGTCCAACGTAACGCCTTCCAGGCGCGCTGCTTCCAAGAGGCTGATCACGCGCTTCAGCTCTATGGTCGGCTGCTCCAGGGTCGCGCGCAACTGATTATTTAGAACCACGTCAGCGGCCGCGGAAAAACCTTTGGGCAGCGGAATACCGAGATCGGTGAGAAAGCGTAACAGCGGCTCGCGCGGCTCGTAGATCTGGCGGTACAAAGATTCGGCTTCCTGTAAATCGGCGGCCAGAATCATCTTCGACACTCTTCTTTGTTCGTCGCGAAAAAGCGAACGCAGTGAATAGTTCGAGCCGTCGAAGCGGCGCTCCATCTCGCGTACGACGTTGGTGAAATCGGCTCGGGTAAAGGGTTCCACCGTGCTTTGAACCATTTGCCGATAGCCGTCGTCATCACTGAACGCGGCGATGCTGCCGCTCATATTGTGATCGCCCAGATGCAGCGCGGCGAATATCAGTTTTTCCGATTCCAATGTGATCATGGAGCGCAGCTCGAGCCGGCCGACAGCGAGCTTCGCTCGGCCGGAGCTCAATGTCTGGTGGTCCTCCAGGCGCGTATCGTAGCAATAGAGCGCCCTGTGCTCGAGAAACTCTTCGAATAAATTGCTGAGCGCGTAATGCGCGGCGAGCTTGTGCCAGTCGACTTTGGCGCGGCGAACGCGGCGCTCATAGAGGCGGGCCCCATCACCTTCCTCCGCCAGGTTGCTTTTCGCGGCGGCCAAGCGCTGCACGAACCGTTCTTCCAAAGAATCGCCGAAGAGCTCCTGGGCGAGTTGCACCGCGCGGCCGGCAAATTGCAGAATCTCGACAGTCTCGATGCCGGACAGATCGTTGAAAAACCAACCGCAGCTCGTGTACATGAGCATGGCGTTGCGCTGCATTTCGAGCAGCTTGAGCGCCGTCGTGGTTTGCGCGGCGTTCAACGGAACCGTCGCATGACGGGCGAAAAAATCCCGAATACTCTCCTCCGACCGGTCGAGCACGACCGTGATGTAATCATCGCGCGCGGCCCAGGGATCTTTAAACAGCTCGCTCGCTTTTTTCTCCCAAATCGGCGCGACTTGATCGCGCAGCCAGTCGAGCGCGTTGCGCAGCGGCGTGCGCCACTGCTGGTTCCAGCCGGGCGGCGCGCCGGTGTTGCAGCCGCAATCGCTCCACCAGCGGTCGATGCCGTGAATACAGCTCCAGGAAGTTTTTTCGACAATCTCGACCTCATGCGCCGGAGGGTGTGTTGCGAGAAACTCACCGTAATTGGTCAGACGAGCCAAGCTGCGCGCCTCGATTTGCTCCAAAACGTAGGCGAGGGCCATGTCGCCGAAGCGATGGTGATGGCCGTATGATTCGCCGTCGGTGGCGAGATGGACGAGTTCTGGCTGGTCTGTTGCGGCGCTAAAGGCTCCCGTGAGCCGCTCGATATAACGCTCGCCCTGGGAGAGCAGCCCTTCGAAGGCGACCGCGCGCGCGATCGGCTCGTCGTAAAAAAAGATCGCGATCGACCGTTTTGACGGGAGTTGTTGGCGATAAACCTGTCGGGGATCGATAGCCCCACCCTTCACCTCGTGCCAAGCCGTCTCACCAATCCGCCGCACGCGCGCGGCTTGATGCGGCGCGAGCACGACAAAGCGAATATCGAACCGGGCGAGTAATTCCAGAGTTTCCAAATCCACCGCGGTCTCCGGCAGCCACATGCCTTCGGGGGGGCGTTTGAAGCGATGCTCGAAATCGCGCATTCCCCAAAGAATCTGCGTGATGCGATCGCGGGTATTGGCCAGCGGCATGATGATATGGTTGTAAACCTGGGCCATGGCCGAACCGTGCCCGGAAAATTTGTCTCGGCTTTGCCGATCGGCTTCGAGGATGGCGGCATAAACGTCCGGTGTGGAGATTGCCAGCCAGCTGAGCAGGGTCGGACCGAAATTAAAGCTGATTTTGGCGTAATTGTTGACCAGCTTGAGGATCCGGCCCTGGTCATCGAGGATGCGTGAGACCGCATTGGGCGCGTAGCATTCTCGGGTGATACGCTCGTTCCAATCGTGGTACGGCGCGGCCGAGTCTTGCAGTTCGATAGCTTCGAGCCAAGGGTTTTCGCGCGGCGGTTGGTAGAAGTGGCCGTGGATGCAGATATATCGGGACATGACAAAATTAGTAATGAGCGAGGAGTTAAAAGTAAGGAGTAAGGCGTCGTGCCACTATTTCTGACTCTATCTCCTGACTGCTAACTCTTTACTCCTAACTTTTCCTCTTTACGGCGTGCTCATCACCCACGTCGTCTTGCGCGGCCCGCGCGCCAGCACGACCACGCCGCCGGGGGAAACGGTGTAGCGCTCGCGGTCCCGGCTCGCGTCGTAACCGATTTCGGTGGCCGACGGCAATATGTTCGCCTTGTCGATGATGGCGTGGCGAATCCGGCAGTTTCTGCCGATTTCGACCCAATCCATGATGACGGAATCTTCGACGTGGCTAAAACTGTGGATTCGCACGTTACGCCCGACAACACAGTTGTGCACGGTGCTGCCGCTGATGATCGTGCCCTCGGCGACGACGGAGTTGATGGCCATACCCTGACGATCTTTCCAATCAAAGACGAACTTCGCCGGCGGGTCGGCATAGCCTACAGTGCGCAGTGGCCAGCTGCGATTGTACAGATTAAATGACGGATCGATCGAGCAGAGGTCCATGCTGGC
This sequence comes from Candidatus Binatia bacterium, assembly GCA_025922795.1. Next base: position 6,889 of record JAICHC010000027.1, read on the forward strand.
GTCGTAATACGCATCGAGGGTCCCGAGATCGCGCCAGTAGCTGGGCTCTTCGCCCTTTGAGGGGATCGGCACGCGATTCTTGCGGAAATCATAGGCGAAAACGCGGTTGGTTTTGATTAAACCGGGTAGAATATCCCGGCCGAAATCGTGCGTGCTCGAGAGTTGCTCCGCGTCGGCATTGAGCGCATCGATGAGCACCTGGTTATCAAAAAGATAATTGCCCATGGATACCAGCGCGTAGTTGGCTTCGCCGGGAATAGATTTCGGGTCTTTTGGCTTCTCGTCAAAACCGACGATGCGCCAGTCGTCATCGACAGCGATCACACCAAACTGATGGGCTTCCTCGATTTTCACCGGCAAAGCGGCGACCGTGACATCGGCCGATTTGTTTTGCTGCTCGTCGATCATCTGGCGGACGTTCATGCGATAGATATGATCGGCGCCGAATACGGCGACCAGTTTGGGGTTGTGGCGCTCAAGCAAATAGAGATTCTGATAAACCGAATCGGCGGTGCCCTGGTACCATTCCTCGCCCGAGCGCATTTGCGCCGGCACCGGCGTGACAAAATGTTCGCCGAGAAAGTCGGTGGTGCGCCAGCCGCGGTCCAGGTGCTCCAACAAAGACTGGGCCTTGAACTGGGTCAGGACGTAAATCGATAAAATCCCGGAGTTGACGAAGTTCGAAAGGACAAAATCGATGATCCGATATTTCCCTCCGAACGGCACGGCGGGCTTGGCCCGGTGTTGCGTCAAAGGAAAGAGGCGCTCACCGCGACCCCCAGCCAGCACGACCCCCAAAACGTACATCATGAACCTCTTTTTTGTACCGTCTTCAATGCAACAGCTGCTGATACAAGTTGCTGTACAGTCGCGCCGAGCGTTCCCAGGAGAAGTCCTGCGCCATGGCGCGCCGCCGAAGCGCGGTCCAAGCCTGGTTGTCACGATATGCGGTCAAGGCGCGATCGATGGCGGCGAGCATTGCCGTGCTTGTGTACGGCGCAAAGACAAAACCGGTGCCGGTTTGTCTTTCAGGATCGTAATCATCCACGGTATCTTTGAGGCCGCCGACCGCGCGCACGATCGGGATGGTACCATATTTCAGGCTATACATCTGATTGAGGCCGCACGGCTCGTATTGGGACGGCATCAGGAATAAATCGGCGCCGGCTTCGATTTGATGGGCTAAAGCTTCGTTAAAGCTGATCTCCACCGAGACTCGTTCGGGATAGCGTACGGCGGCCTTGCGGAAAAACTGCTCGAAGCGGGGCTCGCCCGTTCCGAGCAGAACGACCTGCACGTCGCGCTCCATCAGCTTGTCGAAAACATCTTCGACCAGGTCAAAGCCCTTCTGCGGGGTCAAGCGCGAGATCATCGCGAGCAGCGGCCTGTTGATTTCGTCAGGAAGACCAACGACCCGCTGCAGATCCTTCTTGCAGTCGAGTTTCACGTTCAAACTATGCTCCCCGTAGTGGTAGGTCAGGAACGGGTCCGTCCAGGGATTCCAGTGATAATAATCGACGCCGTTGAGGATGCCGAGGAGATCCGCCGCGCGTTGTTGCAACACGCCCTCGAGACCAAAGCCTTGCTCCGGTCCCAAGATTTCCCGAGCGTAGGAAGGACTCACGGTCGTGATCTTGTCGGCAAGCAGCAAGGCGCCTTTGAGAAAGCTGACGTTGCCGTAAAACTCGAGAAAGGGCGGCGTAAAATAACTTCGGTGGAGATTTAACAACGGCCACGCCGGCGGCGCGAAGATGCCTTGAAAGCCAAGATTGTGGATCGTAAAAACGGTTTTAGCCCCCGCGGCCTCAGCGTAACGCGCCGGCTGAGCCTTGAGAAACACCGTCGCCAAAGCGGCTTGCCAGTCGTGGCAGTGGACGATATCGACTGGGTTCAGGCGCAAGAACTCAAGTGCGGCACGGCTGAAAAAAACAAATCGCTCGGCATTGTCGGAATAATCCCCAGTCGGCGAGCCGTAAAGAAATTCGCGATCGAAATATTGATCGGCACGAGTCAAGTAGATGGGAACGCCTTTGCCGATGGTTGTTTCAAGAATGGTAGATTCGATCTCCTGGCCGCCTACCGGAACGGACAGTGTGATGCCGGTCTCGTGCACGGGAAAGTCATCCTGAAGCACCGACCGATATGCCGGCATCAGGACCGACGGTTCATGCCCGAGCCGTTCCAAAGCCACGCTCAACGTCCCGATGACGTCGGCCAAGCCGCCGGTTTTAGCGAGGGGACTTAGCTCGGAAGCGATCATCGCAATCTTCATAGGGGCTCTAAATTCCGCTAGACGCTGTCCTGCCATATGCTGTCATTCCCGCGTGTTTTTAGCAGGAATCCAGCGGATTCTGACTGGACCGCCGATTTAAGCGTTCGGGGGTGACAACCCGGGGAAGCCTCACGAAGTCTTCTGATCCCGGCAACCGGCTGTTCCGTCGAAAGCGATGAGCGAAAAGTTATTTCTCGGATTTTAACCCATCCGCGCGCGGATGTCGCCAATTGTTCTGAGCATGTCCAGGAGTTGTGGCATAGCGCGGATTTGCTCGATGCTGAAGCAAGCTTTGCGTTGCCAATTGGGCCGCTCCTGCCAGGTGCCGGGAACGTTTTGCGGCGCGGTCTCAAGCCAGAGATCTTCCAAGTTGATGAGCAAAAAATCCGTGCCCTCGGCAAGGTAGGATAACCATGCTTTAAGAACGGCGGCGGGAGCGGCATCGTTGCCTAGGCGTCCGGTCGAACGCGCAAATGCTGTGAGTGCGTCGCGCTGCGCTGAGCGATATTGGTGCTCGTGACGCGCTTGCTCGTCGTTGAGCAGTCCGAGCGCGAGGCGATCCGCAATGTCGGCGCCGGTCCAGAAACTCATAAACGTCGCGGTGTCGTGAGTGTTGAGGCTGGCCACTGTATTCGCCTCCAAACGCTCGAGCGCGTTTGACGGATCGGCGCTCACGCCGAATTGACCGACGTGCATGCCGAGAATCTTGTGGCGTGCCAGTGCTTGATTCACATAGGCGGGCACCGTGCCGAGATTTTCGCCGACGATTTGCACGCGATGGCGGTGCGATTCCAAATTCAGGACGGCGTAGTATTCGTCGGCGCGGTTGTGGACGTACAAACCCTCGGCGGCGCTAAAGCCGTCCGGCACCCAGAAAGCGCGGTGCAGTCCCATGACATGATCGATGCGCAGCACGCCGGCGCAGGCCATGTGATGGCGCAGGCATTGCCGATAGTAGCGGTATCCGTGGCGCCGGATCGCTCCTGGATGGAACGGCGGAAAGCCCCAGTTCTGTCCTTTGACAAACAGGCCGTCCGGCGGCGCGCCGCCGGAAGCATTCAAGGCAAATAGACCGCGCTCGCGCCAGACATCATAACCGTCGCGATTGACACCGAGAGGAAAATCGAGATAAAGCTCCACGTGCTGCTGGCTCGCCTCAACGCGCAAGTTGCGCGCCTGCTCGTCGCACAGCCATTGAACGTACTCGTGGTATGATTTAGCTCGCTGATCATAATCGTTTGACGTTAAGACACCGCTGCGACCGGCCTCATCCCAGTGAAGCCAGCTCTTGCGCTCACTTTCGACTTTGGCGCGAAAGGCGGCGTAGTCGCGAACGACGGGACGCGCCGTGACAAAGTTCTCAAAGCTTCGGCGGCGTTCGGATGAGCTTGACAGCAAAGCATGGAGCGCCTCTTCGATCACTCGGCGCTTGAGCGCCATGATCTTGCGGTAGTCGATCAAAGTTTGATCGCGCGCCGTCTCGATCTCGCGGCGAAAATCGGCCGAGCCGAGCAGTCCCTGAGCCGCCGGGCAATCCCCTAGCTCCGGGATACTCGTCACGTCGAGATAAAATTCATTCCAGAAGAGTCGGCTTACCGGCGCGTAGGGACTTGGATTAAACGGCTCGTCGAGGAAGCCGGCAAGCATCGGCAGCGTGGCCACCACCTGTCCGTTCGTCTCGCCCGCCAGATGCGCGAGTTCCGCTAAATCGGAAAAGTCTCCGGCGCCCCAGCTCCGCACCGAATGGAGCGCATAAAGCGGGCAGAAAACCCCCCAGCGCCTGACCTTCGACTGCGCTGGCGCGTAGGCTTGATAAGGCGCGGCGAAAAGTTCGGACATCAATTCGAGACTACCGAGACGCAGATGGAGGCGGTGATAACCCGGCGGAATCGCGGCGCGCAGGAGCATGCTGCGCGAGACGTAGCCGGCGCCTTCCACTTCCTTGAATAGCGGCTTGAGCGGCCCATCGTCAATTTGCACCGCCAGGCGATCGCCGTCTTCGAGAATGATCTCGGCGGTGACGGGAGCCTGCACTAATCGGCTTGGCAGCCGCAATTTGAGTTTCAGCGGCTGGTCTTGCCAGGCGACGGTTATAGGCTCTATGCCGCGCTGCCACAGCGCCTGGCGGCGTGCGCGCAGCGCGTCTGGAACGTCATTCAACGAGTTCACCGGCGCGCTCAGAGATTTTAGCACGCTGAGAATCGATTCCGGCGGCGCTTGGCGCAGCTGTCCAAGGCCGTCGATGTAAGCGGTTTGGAGATTGTAAAGACGCGCGAGATTTTGCAGTTGATCAGGAACCGCCATAAATTCACGTCAAGGTAGTAACAGCATGTTAAATACAGGTTCGCCGGTGGTTCAGGCGCGCCAACGATCTTCAGCAGGGGCAGAACCGAGTATCTGCTTATGGGGTTGCGACATTTTTCTTACGAAACAAAAAACTACTACGGTGGAACTGAAGTGCGATTCAAAGTGAATCGTCATTCCGGGCACGGTGGCGATAGGGCGACCGGAAGATTTCAAAGCTCCCGCTTTCACGGCAACGACGGATGAAACA
>JAICHC010000028.1 GCA_025922795.1 Candidatus Binatia bacterium
GCCATCGACTTTCAAAGCCGGGTTACCTACCGATTACGCGATCGGCGAGGTGAGCGAAAAGTATAAACAGGACCAGTGCGTCTGGATCGTTCGTGAAGAAACCGGTATCTACGCGATCTTCGCCAAGTGCACTCACCTTGGCTGCACGCCGCGCTGGCTCGCCGCCGAAAACAAATTCAAATGTCCTTGTCACGGCAGTGGCTTTTTCAAATCCGGCCTCAATTTCGAGGGGCCCGCGCCGCGTCCGCTTGACCGCTTTGAAGTGACGGTTGGTGTGGATGGTCAGCTAGTCGTCGACAAGAGCAAAGTTTTCAAGATGGGACCGGGGGTGGAGCCGGATGAGCAATTTTCCGAGAGCGTCGTGAAAGTCTAACGGATAATATATCATGAGCCTTATCGATAAGATCAAAAGCGATATCGTCGAGAGTCACGTCTGGAAGTCGATCTTTCGTCACGGTTACGAAGACACGCCGCGCAATCGGGTGATGATGGTGACGGCGAATGTCTTCTTGCACCTCCACCCGGCCAAAGTGCGCCGCCACGCGGTACGCATGCGCTTTACTTGGTGCATGGGCGGGCTCACATTTCTCATGTTTCTCATTACCACGGTGACCGGCATCTACCTCATGTTCTATTACCGTCCCGTAGCGGAATACGCATACGCGGATATGAAGTATCTCGAGTTCGACATGCCTTTCGGCATGCTGATGCGCAACATGCACCGTTGGGCGGCGCACGCAATGGTCGTATTCGTTTGGCTGCATATGTTTCGTGTCTTTCTCACCGGTTCGTACAAGCCGCCGCGCGAGTTCAACTGGATCGTCGGCGTGTTGCTGCTGGTCTTGACCCTGCTATTGAGCTTCACCGGCTATCTGCTGCCGTGGGATCAGCTGGCGATCTGGGCGGTTACCGTCGGCTCCAACATGGCGCGCGCCACCCCGCTGTTGGGATATGAAGGCCCATTCGCGGAATTCGTCGGCGCCAATCCGATCTACGATGCCCGGGCCTTTTTATTTGGCGGCGGGGAAATCGGTCCGCATACGCTGCTGCGCTTCTACATCCTGCACTGTATCTTCATCCCGCTTGTGGCCAGCATCCTGATGGCGGTGCACTTCTGGCGCATTCGCCGTGACGGTTTCTCCGGTCCGTCGTTATAATAATTACTAAGCAGAACGAATCGAGGGGACGCAAATGGCAGAGGCCGCTCGCGAAAGAAAGCTACCGCTGGACGACAAGGTCCACACTTGGCCGCACTTGGTGCGGATGGAGTTCCTCGTCGCACTATTCGTGATTGGCATATTGACGTTATGGTCGATAGGGATCGATGCGCCGTTGGAAGAACCGGCAAACCCGACACGCACGCCGAATCCTTCGAAAGCGCCTTGGTATTTTCTCGGACTGCAAGAAATGCTGGTTTACTTCGACCCCTGGCACGCCGGTGTCGTGCTACCGAGCTTAATTATCGTCGGCTTGATGGTGATTCCCTACATCGACATCAATCCAAAGGGAAACGGCTATTACTGCTTCAAGGACCGCCAGTGGGAGATCCTGACATTTTTCTTCGGTTTTCACGTGCTGTGGATCACCATGATCATCATCGGAACTTTCTTCCGCGGTCCGGGCTGGAACCTTTTTTGGCCGTGGCAAAAATGGGACGCGCATAAAGTGGTGGCTCTTACCAACGTCGATCTTCCCTATCTTCTCGGCTTTCGTGATTATTGGCTTTCCGCGGTCTTCGGTCTTTTTGCCGTGGGCCTCTATTTTGTCGTGGGAATGATCGGCTTCTATTTTTTTGTCCTCAGAGTCAAAGGCAAAGATTTTCTCGAGCGCTGGGGCATGGTGCGCTTTACGATCGTCGGCCTCTTGCTGGTGCTCATGATGTCGCTGCCGGTAAAAATGTTTCTGCGCCTCGTCTTTAACGTCAAATACGTTCTGGTTACGCCCTGGATCAATATTTAGATGTTTTACGTCGCGAAGATACTCCAAGCCTTGGGGCTGGCGGATATCGGCTACGCCCTCTATGTAGGCATCATGAAGAATTCTTCCATGGCTGAAGAAATCGTACTCACGCTCATCGGTCTCGGGGTTTTTTCTTTGGGCCGCGCTCTTGAGCGCAAAGTAGTGTAAGGGAGTCGGGATGGCCGAGCGAGGCATCGATCAAAAAGAAGAAAAGAAATCCTACGGCAGCGCATTTGTCATCGGCAGCGGTCTGCTCGTGGCGTTGTCCTTGTGGGCCTTTTGGGATGACAACATCACGCGTCGTCCATGGAAAGCCGTGCAGGCGAATTTCTATCGCCTCGATTACAACCGCGCAAAAGCGGCTTACGACGAAGAGGACAAAAAGCTTCAGGCCGACGCCACGTACCAGGAGTTGACGAAGAAGCTCGCCGCCTTCCAGGCAAGTCTCAACAGTGGCGAGCTGGGCAAGAAGCTCAGAGCACTTGAAAGCGAAGAGGAGCGAGCGACGGTCCGCTTCCAGGAAATCGATCAGCAAGTTAAGAACGTCAAGAGCGAGCTGGAAGAAGCGTGGTACGAGCACGATCATGCGGTTCAACAAAAACGAAACCCGAAACCCTACCTCGACATCATCGCCGAGCTCGATAAGAGACAAGCCCGGCTGGAAAAAGAGCTCGAACCGGCGCGCGAGCGGCGCAACCAGCTGAAAGAAGAAATCAAAAAAATCCAATCCGGCGCCAGGCCGATCGAGGATGAGCTCGCCAAGATGACGGCCGAGCGCGACAAGTGGATCCGGGTGATGGAAAATGCAACGTTAACACTCGGACCGGTCACGTTACCTAATATTCCCAAGATTCAGCAGGTCTCGCTCGATGAATTCGATCGTAACCGTTTCGACCAGCCGGTAGCGCGCGTCGATCGTTGCCAAACCTGCCATCTCGCGATCAACCGCCCCGGATTCGAAAAGGAACCTCATCCTTTTCGGACACATCCGCGCCGCGAAGTGTTGCTCGCGGACAACGCTCATCCGCCGGAGAAGTTCGGCTGCACCGGCTGTCATGAAGGCCAAGGCGTTGCCGTCAACAGCGTCAAGCAGGCGCATGGCGAAGTTCATTTGTGGGAATTTCCTCTGCTGCGCGGTGATAAAGCGCAATCGAGTTGCACGTCTTGTCATCTCGACGTGCAGAAATTCGCCGAGGACGCGCCGCTGCTCGCCGAGGGTCAACGGCTCTTCGAACAGATCGGCTGTACCGGTTGTCACCTGGTCAGAGGCTATGAGGATATACCAAAGGTCGCCCCGAGTCTGATGAAGATCAGCGCCAAGGTCGATCCGAGCTGGATGGTGCGCTGGATCCAAAACCCGCATGAATTTCGGCCGCGCACGCGCATGCCGAATTTCGAGCTCCCGCCGCAGGATGCGCTGGCGATCGCGTCGTATCTATGGAGCCAATCCAAGGACGAGGGCGACAAGTGGAGCAAAGAGCATCCGCTGCCGGCAAGCTTCCGCGAAGGCGATCAGACCGCCGCGGCCAAAGGAAAGCAACTCGTCGAAACGATCGGCTGCAAGGGTTGCCACGGCTTTGCCGAAGGCGAATTTTCAACGCCGCTCGGCAAGGAAAAGGATCTCATACCGAACCTAAAAGACATCGCGGCTAAAACCGATGCGCAGTGGATCTATCACTGGATAAAAAATCCGCGGGACTTTTCCCCGGAAACGCGCATGCCGAGCTTGCGGCTTTCCGACGATGAAGCCGCGACGATCACGGCGTACCTGATGACGCTTGGCTCTAAAACGGCGCCAGTGGCGGGGATCGAGGAAAAGCTCGGCGATCCGGCCAACATCAAACGCGGCGAGGGTCTCGTGCGCAAATGGGGCTGCTTCGGTTGCCACGATATCAAGGGCATGGAAAAGGAGTCGCGCATCGGCGCCGAACTCACCACTTTCGGGTCGAAAACGGTGGAGGAGCTTGCTTTCGGCAACCGAACAGATGTCGCGCATACCTGGGATGACTGGACTTACCATAAGCTAAAATCGCCGCGCGGCTATGCGACCCCGCGAGTGGACCAACTGATGCCACAATTCAACCTGGCGGACGAAGACATCAAGGCTCTGAGGATTTTGCTCGGAGGTTTCCGCGAGCGCAAGGTCGGCCAGAGATATCTTGCGGACCAAGGATTACGCGTACAGCAGGTCGTCGAAGGCCGGCGTTTGATGCAGCAGTACAACTGCGTCGGCTGTCATGAGATTGAAAACCGCGGCGGGTTTGTTAGAAAGTATTACCAGGAGAATCCGACGGGGGCTCCGCCGGTATTGAACGGCGAAGGGGAAAAAGTGCAGTCGCCTTGGTTCTTCGGTTTTCTCAAGGCGCCGACTACACTGCGGCCATGGCTGGAGATCCGCATGCCGACATTCGGTCTATCTGACGAGCACGCCAACCAGCTGGTCAGTTACTTCAACGGACTTTCCAAAATCGAGATCCCCTATGCCTACATCGACGATAGGAAAATTCCACCGGAACACATCGACGCTGCGAAGATGATGGTATCGAAGGACTATTTTGACTGTTTCAGTTGCCATATGCAGGGCGAGAGAACTCCGGAGGGTCCGAAGGATGGCTGGGCGCCCGACTTGGCAATGGCACGCCAGCGGCTCAATCCGAACTGGATCATCAAATGGCTAAAGGACCCGCAAAAGGTCCAACCCGGAACGAAAATGCCGTCTTTTTATCCCGGTGGCCCGGACAATATTCTTGGCGGCAAGGAAGACTTGCAGATCGAGGCGTTACGAGACTATCTGGTCACACTTGGCCGAAATGGCGCGGCTCCGGCACCCGCCGCTACGACACCGGTGAAAGTCAAACCGGCGCAATAGTGAATAGCGACAACTGCGGTTCGTCAGAATAGATATATGGCTAAAGCGAAGGAGGAAACAATGAGAAAATTGGGTGTATGGGTTCTATCAACGGCTCTGATCGCCGTGCCGGTGAGCGGCATGGCGGCGTATCAAGCCGGCGATGTCAAAGACGGCGGAACCATTTCCGGTACGGTAAAGTTCAAAGGCACGGCGCCGGCGCCGAAAAAGCTCGATGTGAGCAAAGATAAAGAAGTGTGCGGCAAGACACCGAAGACGGATCCGTCTTTGATCGTAAGCAATGGGAACCTGGCAAATGCGGTGGTGACGATAACTGACATCCAAAAAGGCAAGAAGATTGCTACGCAGAAAGTTAAGTTAGACCAAAAGGGCTGCGAGTACCAACCCCATGTGCTGGCTTTTCCTGCTGGTACGACCGTGGAGATTCTGAACCCAGACGGCATCCTGCACAACGTGCATTCTTACAGCAAGGCAAATAGCCCATTCAACCAGGCAATGCCGAAGTTTAAAAAGACCCTCGATGTTAAGATCGACAAGCCGGAGGTCATCGAGCTCAAATGCGATGTTCATGGCTGGATGCACGGCTGGTTGGTCTCGGCGCCGACGCCGTATGTTGCGGTCACCGATACCTCGGGAGCTTTCAAGCTCACCGACGTGCCAGCGGGCTCTTACACCGTCGAAGTATGGCATGAGAAGCTCGGCAAGAGCACGCAGAAGGTGAGCGTCAAGGCGAAGGAAGACGCCAAGGTAAATTTTGAAATGGCCGGCAAGTAACCTCGCCCGCTTCGATCCTTCCTAAACACGGCGCCCGGTTGGGCGCCGTGTTCTTTACCGACCGCCTCATGAGAATCCAGCTCAAGCGCCTGTTCAGCCGTCTAGACGGCTCTTGAAAAAATTCCACGCCCGTTCCAAATCCACTGGAGGTAACGCCTCGACCTGACGTTGCTTTGATTCATCCAACGTCAGCGGAATTGGCGTGCCGATCTGAAGGGCGCCGTAAAGAACCTCCGCCGCTTCCTCCAAATAGATCGCCATCATGACTGCTTCGGGAATGCTTTGACCGACCGTGACCTGTCCATTCCCGCGCAAAAGGATGGCCGGCTTGTCGCCCAGTGCCCGAGTCACACGATCGCCCAATTCCGCCGTCGTGATTAGATCCGGTGTGTGAAACAGCGGCACTCCACCGGCAAAAAAGCTACCGTGATTGTGCACCGGCTCGAGCTTCCGGTTGGTCACAGAAAAGATATTCGCAACACGGGCGTGGATCCGGGTGATGGCATTGATCCGAGGCCTGGCTCTCATGATCGCGGTATGGAGCCAGGCTTCGGACGGTGGCGGCCGGCGGCCTTCGACAACTTCACCCTGGAAATTCATGGTCAGCAGGTCAGATTCCTTAACCAGCGCGAGGCCAATTCTCGGCGTCAGCAGGAAAAGCTCGCTATTGGGGATGCGGGCGCTGAGGTGGCCGAATCCTTCGACGAGTTTTTTCCCGGAAAGAATTCCGCAGGCACTGACGATGTCTTGTCTTAAACCGCTGAGCGTGTCCATGAAGCACCTTTGAAACAGATTATTTTTGCGTTATATTACGTTGTTCGATCAATCGAGCAAATGGTCAGTGTTCATGAAGATTAAAGTCGAATCCCAGTCCGATTCCAAGGGACAAAAAGGTCCTACCCGGTTTACGCTTGGAACGCGAACGATTGAAGTCGAGGCATGCGTCGATCGCTGGCATGGCGAGCAGGCATGTTATTACCGCGTACTCGGGAATGACGAAAACTCCTACATTTTGAAGGGCCCGTTGGACGACGGCTCGTGGGAGTTGGTTTCGTTCACGCATAAAGACTCCCGAGGCACCGAATTGGAATACGAAGGAAAAAGGGAACTTCAGTAAATCACCTCTTTCGTTTCCCTTCTCTAAGCTTTCACTTTCGTCCTTCTCTCGCGGCGGGAGAGAAATTTAACCTGACGGTGTCGAGGAAAGGGAGATGTCGAAACACCACTTAGTCGCAGTTGTGGGCGCCGGCCCGGCGGGAATCTATGGCACTCGCAAATTGACCGAAGCAGGCCATCGCGTGGTGCTGCTCAATCGAGACATCAAGCCGGGCGGCTTGGCGGAGTACGGCATTTTCGTCGATAAGGAAAAGATGAAAACCGGGCTGCGCAAGCAATTCAAAAGAATTCTCGCCAATCCCAACGTCTTTTATTTCGGCCACGTTAGCGTAGGAGAGGACAAAGCGCTTACTTTGGCAGAGCTGAAGAGCATGGGTTTTGGCGCCGTTGTCGTTACTGCGGGTGCTCAGGGCACGAAGAAACTAGGCATCGAGGGCGAGGATTGCATCGGCGTCTATCATGCGAAGGACGTGGTTTATCACTTTAACTCTTTGCCGCCGTTCAGCCAGCGGAATTTTGAAATCGGCCGGCGTGTGGCGATTATCGGCATGGGCAATGTCATGGTGGATATCGCCAACTGGCTGCTCAACCATAAAAAGATCGACCAGGTGGTGGTCGTAGCCCGGCGCGGTCCGCTCGAAAAGGCCTACGACGACAGTGAATTCGAAGTGGTCGAACCGTACCTCGACAACGCCGACATGGCCCAAGAAATCGATCGGATCGCGCCGCAACTTACGGCGGTGGGACAAAGCATTGACGAGATCACGCAAAAGTTCGTCAAGGAAGGCGCGCCCGCGGAGGGGCGCCGGTTGACCTTTCGCTATCTCTGCTCGCCGACAAAAGTGATTGCCAATGAGCAAGGACGTGTTGCGGCTCTTGAAGCCGAAGAAAACGAAATGGTGCTCCAGGATGGCAAGACCGTCGCCAAGGGGACCGGTGTGATGCGGCGGATCGACGTCGACTGCGTGATCTACGCCATCGGCGACCAAGTCGATGCATCGCTCGGTTTGCCGTTTTCCCGCGGGGCTTTCGTCACTAACCCGGGAAAGCTTCCTGGCGATCCGAATCCCGCCGCCTACCAGCCCTACGATCCCGAGATCAAACAGGTGCTAGACGGCATTTTCGTGGCCGGCTGGTCCCGCAACGCCAGCGTCGGTCTGGTCGGCGTTGCCAAGCAAGACGCCGAGCGCGGCATGAAGGTTGTCAACGAGTATCTCGCGACCAAGGAGGGCCTATCGAGCGGCGAGATGGAGGCGCGAATTGAAGCCTTAATGGACGACCTTAAAAAAAAGGGTGTTTCGCTCGTGACCAAAGAAGACATCGAGCTGCTTGAAAGCGCTGAACAAGAAGAAGCCCGCGCGCGAAAAACCTGGGACTTCAAATACACCAGCGATGAAAAAATGCTCGAAGTGATTGCTGCGCGAAAGGCGGCGCCATAGGCAGCCCTTTCGATTTACTTAGTTTGCAAGAATAAGCCGGAAGTTTTCACGCTACTCTTCCGGCTTTTTTTTTTCGTCCAATCTCCCATGGTACGTGATCATGCTGACGCGTACCCGTCTAAACTGGGGCTCGGGGGGCTCTTGCCAACCCGTGGAGGCTCAAATAGAATCCAAAACGTTTTTCCAAGGGCCCGCTGCAATTTTTGGAAGGAGGTTGGCATCATGGCGGACAAGGCGATCGAGGTTCTGCTGGATGAGAAAAGAAATTTTCCACCGCCCAAAGATTTTAAAAAAAACGCCAACATGAGAAGCGCGAGCGTTTTTAATGCGGCGCGCAAAAATCCGCAAGCCTTCTGGGCCAAGGCTGCCAAAGAGCTTCACTGGTTCAAACCGTGGAAGAAAGTTTTGCAATGGAACACGCCGTGGGCCAAGTGGTTCATCGGCGGCAAGCTCAATGCGTCGTACAATTGTCTCGATCGCCAGGTCAATTCAGAACGCAAGAATAAGGCGGCGATCATCTGGGAAGGCGAACCGGGCGACGAGCGCGTGCTGACCTACCGCGATGTTTGGCGCGAAGTGAACAAATTCGCCAATGTCTTGAAACGAGTCGGAGTCAACAAGGGCGACCGGGTATGTCTCTACATGGGAATGATTCCAGAGCTGGTCATAGCCATGCATGCTTGTAATCGCATCGGCGCGCCGCACAGCGTAGTTTTCGGAGGCTTCAGCGCGGAAGCTTTGCGCGACCGTATCAACGACGCCCAAGCAAAAGTGCTCGTCACGGCCGACGGCGGTTATCGGCGCGGCAGCGTTGTGCCGCTGAAAAAAAATGCCGACGAGGCGCTTACTGATACACCGTCGATCGAGCACGTCGTCGTGGTGAAACGAGTCGGCGCGGAATCTGGCGCGCAGATGAAAGAGGGCCGCGATCATTGGTGGGATGATCTGATGGACGATGCACCCCTGTGGTGCGCGCCGGAGCCGATGGATAGCGAAGACACGTTGTTCATCCTCTACACCAGCGGGACAACAGGAAAGCCGAAAGGCATCGTTCACACCACCGGCGGTTATCTCACCGGAGTCGCTCTGGCCAACAAGTGGATCTTCGACATGAAGGAGGATGACGTCTTCTGGTGCGCCGCCGACATTGGCTGGGTCACCGGACACACGCATATCGTCTACGGACCGATGGCGAACGGAGTGACTCAAGTCATGTATGAAGGCACGCCGGACTGGCCCGATAAGGACCGCTTATGGCGCATTGTGGAAAAGTACGGTGTGACAATCTTTCATACGGCGCCAACGGCGATCCGTACGTTCATGCGCTGGGGTACGGAGTTTCCCGGCAAGCACAATTTAAAGAGCTTACGGCTGCTTGGCACGGTCGGTGAACCGATCAATCCAGAGGCTTGGGTTTGGTATCACAAAAATATCGGCGGTGGGCGCTGCCCGGTGATGGACACCTGGTGGCAAACGGAGACCGGCCATCCGCTGATCACGCCGCTCCCCGCCATCACAAAACTCAAACCGGGCTCCGCGACCATGCCGTTTCCCGGCATCGAAGCCGACGTCGTCGATGAGACCGGCAAGTCCGTTCCCAAAGGCGGCGGCGGCTACCTGGTCCTGACGAAACCCTGGCCGGCGATGATGCGGACGATCTACGGCGATCCGGACCGCTTCGTTCAGACCTATTGGAGCCGCTTTCCCGGAAAGTATTTTGCAGGAGACGGCTGCAAGCGCGACAAGGACGGTTATTTCTGGTTGCTCGGCCGGGTCGACGACGTGATGAACGTAGCCGGTCACCGAATCAGCACCATGGAGGTCGAAAGTGCATTGGTCGATCACAAAAATGTTGCGGAGTCCGCGGTGATCGGTAAAGAGCACGAGATCAAGGGCCAGGCGATCTGCGCTTTCGTGTCGTTAAAAGCCGGTGTGGACGGAAACAACGCGCTCGTCGACGAGCTCAAAGCTCACGTGGCGAAGAAGATCGGGCCGATCGCCAGGCCGGACGAAATACTTTTTACCGCGGAGTTGCCGAAAACGCGCAGCGGCAAGATTATGCGCCGCTTGCTGCGCGACATCGCCGATGGGCGCGCGCTGGGCGATACGACGACACTGGCCGACTCCACGGTCGTGGCAAAATTGAAGGAGCAATACGAAGAGGAATGAGCAGGAGTTAGTCGGAGGCAACAGGTCATCGTGAGCGGACGGTTAGGGGCACTAGCAGGAATCGGAGGCTGCAATCATGGGCAGAACATTGGCGGGAAAGCTAGTTTTGATCGCACTTGTGATTGGCTCTTTCGGCTGGCCATGCTCTGTGCAGGCGCAGGATAAGTCGCTTAAGAAGATCAGTTGGGGTGTAACGTCTTTGTCCGCATCCAATTGGATCCCCTGGATTGCCAAAGAAGCGAAGCTCTACGAGAAGAACGGGCTGGACGTCGAGTTGATTCTGGTCAAGGGTTCGGGCCAAACTTCGACGGCGATTCTCGGCGGCAGTCTGTTCGCCGCGCCGGTCGCGGTGCCGACCGTGATGATGGCGAATCTGGGCGGGGCCGATTTGGTCAACATCGCTCACACCGTCCCCGGGGTTCAGAGCAAACTCTTGGTTAAGCGGGAGATTCAACGTCCCGAAGACATCAAGGGAAAAAGGATCGCGACCTCAAGCTTGGGTTCCCTAGGCGATTTTTTGTTTAAATATATCATTCGCAAAAATGGCATGGACCCGATTCGCGACGTCGTTTGGCTCTCGATCGGAACGCCGCCGGAGCGGCTTCAGGCGTTGGCCTCGGGACGAGTCGACGCCGCCGACTTGTCTTATCCGACTGACGCTCAGGCACTGCGCATGGGATACCGAGTTCTCTGGGACGCGAGAAAGGAAGTCGTCTATCCTTCCATGTCCGTGGTGACCCGGCGCAAGACTGTTAAAGAAGACCGCGATACGGTAATGCGCATGCTCAAATCTCACGTTGAAGGGATCGCCTATTTCAAGGCAAACAAAGAATTCAGCATGAAGGTTCTGAGCAAGTATTTACGAACAAGCGATCAGGAGCTTTTGGAGGGCTCCTACGAAATTTTCAGCAAGGATTTCATCTCCGTGCCCTACCCGATCATGCATGGCCTTGACGCCACTTACGATTATGTGGCGCAGACCAGACCTGAGATTCGCAATCGCAAGCCCGAGGAGTTCATGGACCCGACCTTGATCGCTGAACTGGACAAGAGTGGCTTTATCAAGAAGTTGTACGGACAAAAATAGTCGTGAAAACGGGAGGACGAATAGCTATAAGTGTCAAAGAAAAAACCAATCCTTCGCTGGTGCTCAGGATGACACTTAGGACCCGGATGAATGACATGAAAACTCCACTAAAATTGAATAGCGTATCGGATCATCCGCGACTGTCTTTTGCGCGTGTCATTCTGAGGAGCCGCGC
>JAICHC010000029.1 GCA_025922795.1 Candidatus Binatia bacterium
ACCGTTACATCGTTAATGAAAAAGGTCGGAACGTTATCACCGCACTGTTGGCCGCGCGTAACGCAAGCACCGAGAAACTCACAGCTTTGGCCGCGTGATTTGCGCAGATGGAGAAAATTTTCAAACATAGTAGTACGAAGTGTAAGGGCGACCGGCCGGTCGCCCTTAGGTCCGGATTCTTCGTGGGCTTCGTGCGCTTAGTAGTAAATCGTATTTTGACGAGAAAACGCTAATGCGCTTTGCGGCGATTTTTTAACGCGTCCGGGTTGAGCGCGCGAGTGAGTTTGCCTTCCATATAGTCGATAATATTGGTCACGGCATTCTCGGCGAAATGTTCGAAGCTCAAGTCGGTGGGCCAGCCGAGATGCGGCGCCAGCACGACGTTGTCGAGCGCGATCAACGGATGATCCCCCGGCAACGTTCTTCGACAAAGACATCCAAGGCCGCGCCGGCGATGGCATTTTCCTTCAATAGTTTCGTTAGGGCGATTTCGTCGACGATCGCGCCGCGCGCAGTGTTGACTAAGTAGGCCGAGTTCTTCATCAGGCGCAGGCGCTTTTCGTCGAGCAAGTTTCTACTTTCATCGGAAAGCGCCAGGTGAACCGAGACGACGTCAGCCGTCATAAGAACGTTGTCTAACGGCATAAAGGTCACATCTGATTTTGCCGCGCGTTCCGAAGTGAGAGTAGGCCCCCAGGCGATGACCTTCATGCCGAAGGCGCGAGCGATGTGCGCAACTTCGGTGCCGATCCTGCCGAGGCCCAAGATCCCCAGCGTTTTGCCTTTGAGCACGTAGCCGAGCACGAGCGGCCATTCACCCCGGCGCATGGCCCGGTCGCTTTGCGGGATGCGCCGCATGACTGCGAGCATCAAGCCGATGGTCAACTCCGTCGTGCTGTTGCCGCCCGGTGCGAGGCTGACGACGACACCTCTCTTGGTCGCTGCGTCCAGGTCGACGTGGTAGGCGTGATTGCCGGTTTGGGAAATCAGTTCGAGATCGGGCAAGGCGGACAGCAGTGACGCGGTGAATCTCGTCCGCTCGCGCACGGGAATGATCGCTTGAGATCCCTTGAGCGCCTCGGCAACCGCGCCGTCCGACGGCAGCTTCTCGGTTAAGATTCGTACTTCGGCTTTTTGCCGAAGTCGGCGAATCGCTTCCGTAAGTTCGAACGCTCGCTGGTAGTCGTCGAGAACTGTGACCCTCATCCTTGGATGACGGCGACCCCGGCGATCTCGATCAAATAATCTGGATGGGCGAGCCCTTTGACGATCACCAGCGTGCTCGTCGGAGGGTCTTTCTTATAAAGCCCCCGGCGCACCTCGTTATAACCTTCGCGATACTCCCGGTCGGTTATGTAAGTCGTGGTCATCACCAAATCATCGAGCGTGCCGCCCGCCTCTTCGAGAACGGCTTTGAGATTGGCGAAAACCTGCTTGGTTTGCGCTTTGATATCGCCCTTGCCCACCACATTGCCGGCTTGGTCCGACGCGGTTTGGCCGGCGACAAAAAGCAGCTTGCCGCCTTCGTTGAGAATGCCTTGGCTGTAGCGTGGCCTCGGGTCATTGAGAGTTTTCGGTTGAATCGTTTTGCGTGCCATGAAACCTCCTGTGGGTTGGTTGGTTGGAGCAGGAGTAGCGGAATACTGGTTCTGTTACCGGACCATCACCCCGTTACTCCAACACTCCATCACTCCAATTTTTGTCACTTGGTTGGGTATCGTTTTGCCATCTGGTTAAAGAAACCTTCCTTCTCCAGTTCCTGCAGGAAGCTTAATTCGACGAACTGCTCGGGTTTGGCGCCTTTTGCTTCAGGCATCACCGGCGTCAGCATGTCCAGCATGAACTGAATTCCCTTGAGCGTCGGGTAAGGCTTTTGGGGAATCATCTTGATATAGCCTTCGTAGGAATCCTCAAGGACGGCAGGGTCGTTCGTGCGCATGTATTTTGCAAAGACCTTCTGGGCCTCCTGCTTGTTCGCGTAGACAAAATAGATCGCCTCGACGAAACCTTTGAGTGCGTTTTTGACAGTCTCTCGGTTGGTCTTAATGTAACTTTTCGATGTGGCGAATCCGTTGCCCTGAACTTCGACGCCGAGATCGGCGATCTGCAAAAGCTCATTAAACCCGGCTTTCCGAGCCACCGGGGCCGCGGAAGAGCTGAAAAAAGTGGCGTCGATTTTTCCGGTCGACAAAGCGGCTAGGCGCTCGGCATCGGCGCCCGTTGGAATAAGCGCCAGATCCTTGGGATCGAACTTTAAATGTTTGATCAGAATCGTCGAGGCGTAATGGGTCGCGGAGCCAAAGCCGCTCACGCCTAGGGCCTTTCCCTTGAGCTGCTCCAGCTTGGTTATATTCGGACGGGCGAAGACGATCTGATCGTAGTTGTTTTCAACCGCGGCCACGAGCACGAGATTGTGGCCGCGCAGGCTCGCTTGTACGACTGTGCCGATGTTGACGATCGGCGGGTCGCCCGCGACCAGTGCCTGGGTCGCCATTTGCCCGCCGCGCAGAAAGATCGGCTCGACCTCGAGGCCGTACTTGTTGAATAGACCCATTTCCTTCGCCACCCAGACGTTGGACTGGCGAAAGCTCAGGGACGGATAACCGATACGGATTTTTTTCACGGTCTGGCCGTAAGCCAGGCCCGCGGCCTGACAGAAAGTCAACAAGCCGATCATTATTGCGAACAAGCGGATGCCCATGAAACGCCTCACGAAGTTCGTTTGCCTGGAATCTGCCGTTTGCTTCTGGGTTTTAGTGGTCGCAAATCGCGAATCTGCGGCGGACAATTGCGATCATTTCAAGCCCAGTTGTTTTTTCGCCTCGTCGACGAACGAGGTGTCGATATATTCTGTGTACGACGGTACCTTCTTCCCCTTGTACATTCCGTCGGCGATCCTCAATTCCATGGTTTTTTTCATTCCGGCCTCGCTGACGTCACCGTTTTCCGAAAAGGGTTTGAATTCTTCGAGTACGTATTTGTAGTCGCTTTCGGCGATGTCCGGCTTGCTCTTGAGTATCTTCATGTGCAGGGCGATCGCTTTTTCCTTGTTCTTTGGGTCATAGAGCCACTTTGTAGCTTGGATAATACTCTTGAGATATCTCACGGTTTCATCGCGGTGGGCCTTGAGGTAGTCGTTGTGCGCGAAAGTTGCGACGAACTGAATCGGACCGAGATAATCGTGCCAGACTGCCAGAGCGTTGTAACCTTCTTGCTTTGCGCGAATATTGAAAGGAGGCCCCATGAAGGTTGCTTGTACGGATCCGCCTTTCAATGCCGCGTAACGATCCGGCGAGGTGCCGACGACCAGCAGTTTGTAGTCGTTTTCCTTAAGCTTGAACGCCTCTTCCATGACTTCGTGCAGCATGAGGGTCGTGCCGCCGGTGAGGGAACTCACGCCAATGGTCTTTCCCTTGAGGTCAGCGCCGGATTTAATTTCGGGCCTTGCCATTAGATCATAGGGAATCTTCTCCAGCGATCCGCTAATTATCTTGACTTTGGCGCCTTTCTCGATCGCCGTAATGACATAATCAGGATTAATCCGTCCTACCGGAACCGTGTTGCTCAGTACCGCGCGGGTCGTGTTGGTTGCGCCGCGAATGATGATTTCTTCAAAGTCGATGCCGTTCTTGTCGAAGAACTTTTGATCTTTGGCGACATAAATTGGCCAGCTCATCGCGGTTAGACCGCTTTGAACAAGCCGAAACTTTGACATCGCCTCGCCTGCGAACAGATGGGCTGGCAGCCATCCTATCGCAACCAGCACTAAAGCCGCAAAAACGCCTCTAGGATCCCATCTTTTCATGATTCCCTCCTCCGAGTGTTAGATTGCTAAAGTTGGGCGAACCCGCCGGCGGCATTCACTTCTTCTTCGATCTGCTTCCAGACAATATTTTCCAATTCCAAAAAGCGCGGATCCGAGCGCATTTCCATTTTTCTCGGTCGCGGCAGCGGCACCTGAAACTCCGAGCGGATCGTGCCGGGCCGGTGGCTGAAGACAACGACCCGGTCGGAAAGCAGGATCGCTTCGGCGATCATGTGGGTGACAAAGATGACGGTCTTCTTGGTTTCGCGCCAGATTCGCAAGAGCTCGAGCTGCATGAAATTGCGGGTCTGAGCATCGAGCGCGGCGAACGGTTCGTCCATCAGCAGAATGCGCGGATTGACCGCCAGGGCTCGCGCCAAGTTGACGCGCTGCTGCATGCCGCCCGACAGCTCGTGTGGATAGTGATTTTCGAAGCCGGAAAGGCCGACCAGCTCCAAATATTTGCGGGCGACATTTTCCGCTTCCTTGAGGGTCTGACCACGTCCCTCGAGCCCGAGCAAGACGTTTCTCAGGCTGGTGCGCCAGGGCAACAACGACGCGCCTTGAAAGACGAAGCCCATCACCAACTCGTGATCCATCTGTTCCGCCGACTGGCCGTCGATCAAGATCTCGCCGGCGGTGCGAGGCATGAGACCGTTGATGACGCGCAACATGGTGGTCTTGCCGCAACCGCTCGGGCCGACGATGCTGACGAATTCGCCGTCGCGCAGCGACAAGTTTATATTTTTGAAAATTGTAAAGGGTTCGCGATTATCGCGCGGAATTTCTTTATGAAGATTTCTCAGCTCCAGTACCGACGCGGCCATACCTATCCTCCCTGCGATTGCTTTCCCCAGGGTGTCGCGTAGGTTTCGACTCGCCGGACGATTTCAAAGCCCAACATGCCCAATACCGCGAAGGAGGCAACGCCGACGAACAGAGTCGGGATATTCAAAGTCTGGCCCGCAAAGAACACCAGAAAGCCCAACCCTTCCGTGGCGCCGAACCACTCGGCGATGGCAACACCGGTCAACCCCCGACCGATCGACAAACGAATACCGGCGAGGATGAACGGCACGGACGCGGGCAGGAGAATTTTCATGAAGAGCGCCCGTGAAGTGAGGCGAAAAGAGCGGGCGAGCTCGACATATTCGCGATTGACGACGCGCATCCCGTAGTAGGAGTTTATTAAAACAGGAAAAAAACAGCCGAGAAAGACGATGGCGACCTTGGCGCCGCCGCCGATACCGAACCACAGCAGCAAGACCGGCGCAAATGCGATGCGTGGCGTGGTGTAAAGAGTGCTCATCCACGGATTGACGTAATCGCGCACGGTCGTGCTGAGCGCCATGATGAAGCCCAGAGGCACGCCGATGACAATAGCCAGGACGAAACCGTAAAAAAAGATCCACGAGCTGGCGAAAAGATGGGGATAAAGCTCCCCGTTTACAAACAGCATGTCGTAAGCGGTCTGCACGACGACGACCGGAGAGACCAAAAAAGTCGGATCGTTGACGACGTAAACGGCGAGAACATGCCACAACACCAGCCCAGCGATGACGGAGCCCAACTTCAATAGGTTTGATATGAGCTTATCGGTTCGTTCGTTCATTGGTCACAGGAGGACTGTCGCTGCCGAGGCTACTCGGTGGACCATTCGGCGCTCTGGCGCCATGGCGCAAGGCGGCGCTCAAGACGTTTAATCAAATTGAAGCTCAGCAGGCCCATGGCGGCGAGCAGAAAAACCGTGACGAAAAGTTTCGGACTGTCCCAAGTTTCAGAGGAATCCCGCAGTAGGTAGCCTAAACCGGCATTGGCCGCCAACAACTCGGCGACGATGACGCCCAACAGCGCGCGGCCGACGCCCAGGCGCATGCCGGTGATGATGTAGGGCAGCGCTCCGGGAAAGCGGATTTTATAGGTGGTTTCCCAGCCGCTCAAGCGCAGGGACTTGGCCAGCTCCAGCCAGACTGGATCGAGATTTTTTATGCCTGCCGCGGTATTTAAGATAATTGCGACTGCAGTGATTTTGAAGACAACGATGACTTTTGAAATCATGCCGATGCCGAACCAAATGATGATTAGCGGGACGATTGCGATGATCGGAATCGAGTAGAGCGTGGCGATCCACGGGTCCATGACTTCATCGAACCGTTTATACCTGCCCATGAAGTATCCGATGATGACGCCGATGACACAGGCCGTGGTAAAGCCGCAGACGAACTCAAAGAGAGTCGCGGCGAAATGCTGATTAAGCTCGCCGCTAACCGCCAGATTCCAGAATGAGCGTAAGACACTGCTGGGCGGAGGAATAAGCAGATCGTTTTCGAGCAGGAGCCGGGCCAGTATTTCCCATAGAGCCAAGCCGCCGAAAATGGAGATCATGCCGCGTCGGAGTTCTTTTCGAGGCAAAATGTTCCGAGGCAAGTCGCTACTCCTCTAATCAACGGTAAAGTTCCGGATCTTCGCCCTTATCGGCGCTACCGTGAATTCTTGGATATACGGAAATTCCACCGGGACGACCTTGTATCATAAAATCAACCGGAATAAAGCCCTCGATTAAGGGAATCGGCAGTTGGACGCCGGCGAACGGGCTCCGGTTATCACCGCCGACCGCGAGCTGGCTGCCCCACAGGCCCGTCGGCAGCGCGCCGGTCATGCTGAAGCGACTGGCGGAAATGCTGCCTTGAATCGGCGGCAGCTGGTATTTACTGTCGGGATCGCGTTCGTTATCGGTGAGCAATTCAACATCCAAGACTTTCTGGTAATTGCCGCTCGGCCCGCCGGCTTCGCGAACCAGCGTAAACGTCGTATCTTGGCGCTCCTCGACGTTGGCGGCGCGCCGCTCGCGCTCGGCATTGACGATCGACGGTGGTAGATTTCGGATTCCTCCGACGCTGTCCTTGGCGCGCTGATGGATATCGGCCATGGCGACTTGCTGGTTCTTCTCCCGCAGCGCCATAAAAAATCGGTCAGCGATCGGCTGAGCGAGACGATAACTCTGGCTACGCACGCCCCAAGCCGTTTGGTAATAGACCAGCAGCTCGTTGTCGCCAAGCAAGTTGACGCCGCGGTCGGCGATCTCCATGTTTCCCGGGCTACCGTCGAACAACGACGGTTTGAGTCCGAGACCTCGCGGGCCAAAGAGTTCGGGATGTTCCAACAGAAATTTTTTGCTAAGACGCAGTCCCTGGTTTTCATCCTTGGCCAACTGCGCCAGTTTCTTCATCGCTTCGGCGGCGCTCGGGCTGTCGGGATTTTGATCCACCACCCGGGTGAGATAGTACTCTCGCAATCCCCGTTCGTTACTCGTGTTGGCGGCGTTGAGCCATGCTCGCGCGCTTTTCTCTTTGAGCGCGTCGATTTTTTCCTTGGGTGATCCGGCCAGTTCGTGATAGTTGATCGCTTTTGCGAGCATGCCGCGTTCTTCGTAGGCTTCGGCGAGCACCTTGTAGACGTCCCGGGCGTTTTCCGAATCCGGATGGCTGCGCACGTAGGCGACACCCGCGTCGATCACGGGTTGCGCGGAGACCGGATTCTTGGTCATGACCTGATAAAAATTATTGGTGACCATCAACGCGTTAGCCATCCCGAGTGTCGCCGCTGCTGCAGGACCGGCGGCCATCGCGCCGGCGGCGAAAAGCAAGTTCTTGCGCAGGACATCTTCGCCCAGCAAAACATATTTCGCCGATTGCAGCTGCCGTTCGCTGCGCGCTTGCTGAAACGGCGTGAGCCGGTTGTACTCCGGACTCTGCAAAAGCGCGGCGGCGCGTTTTTTAGTTTCCGGGTTGGATGAAGACTCGGCCAACTGCTCGAGCGCCTTTTTCGCCGCTTCGCGCCACCCTTTCATTTCCAAGGCGACGGCCTCGGCGTCGCGCGCGGCATCGGCCAAAGGTTGGCCCTGATGCTTCTTCTCGACATCGATCGCCACACGTTGCAAGTAGTTACTGTCACGCAAGGTCAATGCTTCGAGCAGTCGCTTCACATCCGCTTGCTGGTCCTCGTTTGCCCGGGGCTCGGGCGCAGCCATCAGGGATTTCTTGCGCTCGTCGTCGAAATTGCCCAGCGCCTGGGCTGCTTGTTGGCGGATATCGTCGAATGCTTTCGACTGGGGATCGATGAACGAAGCCATTTCAATGAAGAACGCGGCCTTTTCCGGATCGCCTTTGCTCAAGGCCTCTTTTGCTCTGTCGATTTGCTTTCGGGTCAGTGCGTTTTTTTTCTTTTTATCCAACGCTTCCGCCTGTTTTCGGATAGCATCGTTGCGTGGATCGTCGGGAAAACGTTTCAAATGGTCGAGGTGGCGGGCGAGAGCGCGCCGCTCCTCCACGGACATGTCGCGGTCCATCAGCGCATAGAGCTGGCTGACAGTGGTTTCGGCTGCCGCGCCGATATAATTGCCTGAAGCCACGCCGACCAAATCCACCGAGCCGAGCATGCGATTGAACATGCCGCCCCAGAAATTTGTCGAACTTTGCCGCATCAATTGCTCGGATTGGATCATGTCGTCCTGGTTGACGATCGCTTCGAGATATTTCTTACGTTCCGGCGTCGAGGCGTTTCGGCTCGTTTGTTTTTGTGCGGCGAGGTAGCGCTCGCGGTCGCGGATCGTATTGTTGAGAATGTCCTGAGCGTGTTCCGACAGGCCGGTCACATGGCTGCGGTCTTTTTGCAATCGGGCATCTGCGCTTTTGAAAAACTCGAGATGGTCGGCGACGGCTCCGTCTTGACCGATCAGAGCATCGACGAGCAGTTCGCGCGCGCGCCGGTCGACTTCATCCGGGAAAAATCGCGGTTTAGCTGCCGTCGGTGGCTCGAAAGGGTCGTAGTCGGAGAGCGGATTAAGAATCCTTTCAAGCTGCAATTCCTGAGCATGAGATTCGCCCTGAAAGAATCCGGCAGTGGCGAGCAGAAATGCTCCCGCGATAAGTAAGAACGGTTTGGAACTCATCGATTGAGCCTTGTTATTTTCTCTACAAAGCCGCGTGCCGCTTCGATTTTTCCCTGGGCTTCGATTTTTTCCATGATGCCGTCGACTTGGACTACTTCGGCATAAAGTTTAAGCGCAGACTTCACGAATTGATCTAGAAACTTGGAATCAAAGGCCAATCCTTCGGGATCGTACTGGGAGGCATACTCTTTTGCAAGACGCATATAGAAGTCGCCGAAGTCGATCAGGTAACGGTGAATGTTTTTACTTTGTCGGTGCTTGGTGACCAGCTGGCTAAAACCGACGATGGTCAGTTGATTGCCTTCCTTGAGGCGATAGCGATTGGCCTCGACGAAGGCAACCTTGGCCCGATCGATGCGCTCTTCCTCAACGCGCGCGAGAAATTCGTACTGCGTGCCTTTATGCTTCTGAATAAGCTGGTTCCAAGCGGCGACCTTTTCATCGAGACCGGCGATGTACTTGAACGGATCGTCGGTTGGAACGGCGCGATCGAAGATGCGCAAGAAGTCATCCAGGATCTGGGCATTTTTGGCGGCTTCGCTGCCGAGCTTGCCATTGGTTTCAGCGACCTTGCGGTAGAGCGCCGCGGCTTGATCGTATTCTCTTAATCGTTCGAGGGCGGAGGCCTTGTTGAATTGGACGATGTCGGTGAACTGGCCGCGATTCTTGCGCTCGTAGTCGTCGAGCCGCACCAAGCTCGCCTTCATGATGTTGATGCCGGTGACGTCTTTTGGAATGGGGAATCGATAGGTATCTTCTTTGGCGAGGCGCTGAAAGTCCTTGACGATATCGAGCAGATCGCCCGCCGGCGCGTAACGCGTCTCTGGGGCCGCCGCGCGCGACGAGCAACCGGCGAGTGAAGTGATTGCGAAAGCGACAATGACAACGATGAGAAAATGAACTCTTCGTGAATGAATTTGCAAGATTCTAGCCCAAGCGACTTGTCGGGAGCGGCATGGGAGATGATTGCCCCTATTTTCAAAGAAATTACCCTGAAGTCAAGTGAAGGTCGGACCGGCGCAAGTTCGGTTACGGTTCGCCGCAGTGCTTCCTGCTTCGAACCATGACCAAAGCCGCGGTTTGCTTGACCAATCAAAATGAAACTTTGATAATCGCCGGATATGGGAAAAAGTCTGTTTCGCTGGCCGGTATTCTTTGGATTTCTTTTATCGTTGAGCGCGTGCGCTCCAGGAGGCCTTATCGACACCTTGCGTCGGGCGACGGCACAGACCGAGACGCGGAATCAATCCAAGCCGCCGCCCGCGCCGCTGCCGGTCTATCAAGGACCGGCGACCCGGCCGTTCTTGATGGGCTTTACCCGCTGGCCGGCTGACCTCACCGAAGAAGGCGTGGCGATGGCGCGCGAGTATGCCCACGCGCATGGCGATATCGTTTCGGTCATGTTCATCGGCGGCATTCCTTGGCCCGAGGCATTGGCGGGCAAGCCGTTCTCCAAGGATGTGCAAGCGAACATGAGCTACCGCCCGCCGCAGGGCAAGAAATTGTTTTTGTCGATTTCTCCCTTGAACAAAGACCGGCGCGAGTTGGCGCCCTACTGGGGGGAAACCGACAATCAACCGTTGCCGAGGCCGTGGAGCGGCGAGCCCTTGAACAGCCCGCGGGTGAAGCGGGCGTACTTCAATTTCATTTTGCGAGCGATTCAAACCATGCGGCCCGATTATCTCGCCATCGGCGTCGAATCCAACATGTTGTTGTCGCGCAATGCCTCGAAGTGGAGGCAGCTGAAAGAACTGCACCGCGACACCTATATGGCGGTAAAAAAAGCGCACGGTACTTTGCCGGTCTTCTTTACCACCGAGCTGCTGCACTACAAGCGGCTCACCCGCGACGCCAAAGGGACGCCGCAGGAAAAAGAAGTCGCGGAGCTGATGCGCCACAGTGATCTTTTCGCGATGAGCTTTTATCCTCACATGAGCCGCGAGGTGCCGCGAACCCTCCCGTCGAATTTTCTCGAGTTCGCAAAACGTTTCAAGAAAGGCATCGCCGTTGCCGAGAGCGGCATGACGTCGCGCAACGTCGAGTTGAAATCGTACAACACGATCCTGTTTGGCTCCGATGCCGACCAGACGCAATTCACCGATTTCCTGCTCAAAACCGCAGCGCGCGACAGTTACGAATTTGTCATCAATTTCGCGACCACGGATTCCGATCGTCTGGTCGGGCGCTTGCCGCCGCCGCTCGCCGATCTGGCACGAATCTGGGCGTACATCGGCATGCAAACGAGCGACGGTCAGCCCAAACCGGCGTCAGCGGTCTGGAATGGGTTTCTTCAAGCCAAGCACGAGCGGGTAAAGTGGTGGTGACGCCCGGGTCATATCATCCGAGCTTTCTCGTCATCCCGAGGTGAGCGAGGGATCGTAGGATTTCTCGAAGCGCGCTCGAAATGAAAAAACGAGGGCAGCGCAAGCTCAGCCAGTCTTGATCAGCGAGTAGAACAACACCAACTCACTGCGTCTGCCCGCCGCGAAATCGTGAGGCGTTCCCTTGGGAATATGACAGACGATTCCGGGTCGTAGTGGCGTGCGCTTGCCGTTGACGCGCAGCCGGCCGATCCCCTTGATCACTTGGCAAACCACATCTTTGTCGGGGTGATTGATTTGTTTTGGATCGGCGTTCTGCGTCGGCCGGAAGGCAATTAAGCCGGAGGTAAACTTCTGATCCGCGAAACAGTCCACGTAACGAATCTCATCATTCAATTTCTTGAGCCGTTTAAGCGCGGCATCGATCTTGATGAGTTTCATACTACCGAGGCACGGTGCAGCAGGCGGCGGCGCTGCG
>JAICHC010000030.1 GCA_025922795.1 Candidatus Binatia bacterium
AGCGCCACGTCCAGAAGCCCGCCTTGGCCTCTCGCGTAAACCTGCGGGACTCCGGTGAGCGGCTCGGAGAGGCGGCCTTCCGGCGCCACCATGCGCAGGCGACCCGGCCGTTCGGTGACCAGCATCCGCTTATCGGGCAGGAAAGCGAGGCCCCAGGGATGTTCGAGCCCTTTGGTAATCGTCTGGACGTCCAGCGTGCCTTTGATAGGTGCCGGCGTGGGCGACCGGGGCGCCTGGGCCTGTATCACGGATGGCGCGCCCGCTATCAAGCAGGCGATGAGCACGAGATCCATTAGCTTCGGCCGCGACCGAATTACACAGCGGGTGATAAACAAAGTGGCTGATCCAGTCTGTGACATTGTTTCTTCTCCTTGATGTCAGATGCGAACTCGAGAACCGGCGGCCTTTTCCCTGGCAATGCGCGCCGTTCGGATCGAATCATTAGTTAACAAACTTGACGAGAAAGCATGGATGATGAGCGATAGGGTCGGTAACTTTCGCACCATAAGTCGGACTAGGAATCGAGGGGTTTCAAGCTTCCCGGTTCCACGGGAATGACGTACTCAGTCTCGATCAACTAAAATTTTACCATCGCTTGAATCATTTTTATAAACGCGTCGGGGTAAATTCCCAGTCCTATCAAAAGGACGACAACCACGGCGAGGGTTGCGCCACCGCCGAATGAAAGTGGCGGCGAACTCCAGGTCGGCCCGGCGGGCTGCATGTACAATGCAACGATGATACGAAGATAATAAAATAAGCCGATGGCGCTGGAAACCACCAGGACAAAAACCAACATCCACAAGGTCGCATCGATGCCGGCGAGCACGAGATAAAATTTGCCGACGAAGCCGGCGGTCAACGGAACTCCGGCAAGCGAAAGCAAAGCCGCGGTCATCAGTCCGCCCAACCAAGGATGCCGCCAGAACAATCCGCGGTACTCGGCGATCTGCTCCGCTTCTTTTGCGCCGCTGGACAACACGGTCACGACGCCAAACGCTCCCAGGGTTGTCACGAAGTATGCGGTCAGATAAAACGCCACGGCCATGATGGCGCGTTCGCCGCTGGCGAGAAATGCCACCAGCAAATAACCCAGGTGCGCGATCGAAGAGTACGCGAGAATGCGTTTGACATTATCTTGCAACAGCGCGAGCAAATTGCCGATCAGCATGGAAGCAACGGCAATCAAGCTGAATACCAGCACCAGCGGCATATCGCGGTGAATTCCTTCCGGCACAAACAGGCGCACCAGGAGCGCGAACATGGCCCCCTTCGACACCGTTGCCACGTACGCCGTCACGGGTGCGGGCGCGCCCTGGTAGACGTCGGGCGTCCACAGATGAAACGGCACCACCGCGAGCTTGAAACCAATGCCGACCAGGACCAGTCCCCAGCCGGCCAACAACACTTCGGGAGCCAGCGAGCCTCCCGGTTGAGCCGATGCCGCGGCGGCAAATTCCATGGTTCCGGTTGCCGCATAGACCAGGGCGAGTCCGAAAAGCAAAAAAGCAGCCGAAGCGCCGGCGAGGATTAGATACTTGAGGCTCGCTTCGATTTGATTTTGCAGCCGGTGAGGATAGGCGATCAGGGCGTACAGCGAAACGCTGAGTATCTCAAGGCCCAAGAAGAAAGCGACGAAGTGATGGCTCGCCACCAGAACTGCCGAACCCAAGGTCGCTATTAGAACTAGAACGTAGAACTCCTCCGGCTGGTCCTCAACTCCCTCAAAGTAGCCGTACGACAACAACGCCACGGCAAGACTGGCTGCCACGATGAGACCGATAAAAAACCGCGCATAGCCGTCCATGATCACCAGCGGGGTAATCTGTGCCGGCTCTGCTGTTGCTGTCAACGGCAGCAGGATTAAAGCCGACAGCAAGCCGATCACCGTCAGGGCGGCTGATAGGGCATGGTGTCGATAAAAAGCGATTAGCAACATCAGCGCAACGGGCGTGCCCGCCAGGACGAGCAACGGCAACAGCGCGTGTAAGTCGGTGCCGGTCATCGAGTCCCCTGAAGTGCGCAACAAAGTTCGATTATCGCGGCGGGCAAACTCGCTTTCGTTTCGGCCTGAGGCCGATCAGCCAAGGGATGGCGCGCGAGCTGGAATCCAGCAAACTCAATCAGACCCGGATTGCCGGTTTCGCGGTAAAGACACGGTGAGCTATTCATTGTACTTCCGGGACAGCATCTTGATTTGCTCGACGCCGGGAGGCGGTGGCAAAGCATCGAGCGCAGGTTTGGCGGTGTTCAGCAGCGGTTGCGGATAAAGACCGATCCACACGATGGCGGCGATGAGCGTAATGAACACGGCCATCTCTCGAGTCGAAAGATCGGCAATCCTCTCCTGCGATCTTCTTTCTCCATGAAACGTCTTTTGCACCAACCACAGCGAGTAGATGGCCGCGCTGATTAGGCCGACGGCGGCGCATGCGGTGAGCGGGACACTGACCCGGTAAGCGCCCAGTAAAATCAGGAATTCGCCGACGAAATTTCCCATTCCCGGCAAGCCCAGGGCGGCCAGCGCGAAGAACATTCCGACCCCTCCCATACGAGGCACCGCGGCCCACAAGCCCCCAAGCCGCTCGATTTCACGCGTGTGAGTTCGCTCCTGCAGAATCCCCACCAGAATGAATTGAGCTCCCGTGCTGATGCCGTGGCAGATGATCTGGATCACCGCCCCTTGGAGCGCCAATTCGTTCCAGGCAAAGACGCCGAGCAAAACGAAGCCCATGTGGCTGACGCTGGTATAAGCGATCAGCCGCTTCAGATCGGTCTGTGCAAACGCCATTACGGCGCCGTACAAAATCCCGATCACTCCCAAGGTCATTGCAATCGGAGCAAACTCCAGCGCGGCCTGGGGAAAGAGTGGCAGAACAAAGCGCAACAAACCGTAAGCGCCGGTCTTCAACAACAACCCGGCCAATACGACGCTGCCCGCGGTCGGCGCTTCCGTGTGCGCATCGGGCAGCCAGGTGTGAACCGGAACTGCCGGAAGCTTGACCAGGAACGCAATCAGAAATCCCAGCATCAGCCACATCGCCGTGGCAGGCGGCATGGTCGTGCCCAGCAGTTCCGAATAATCGAAAGTGTAATTGCCGGTATTGGCGCCGTGGATGAAGTACAGCGCAAGTATCGCCACCAGCATCAAGAGACCGCTCAACTGGGTGAAGATAAAAAACTTGATCGAGGCGTAAATGCGCCGCTCGTGACCCCAGATCGCGATTAGAAAGTACATCGGCACGAGCATCAACTCCCAAAGGAAGTAAAACAGGAACAGATCCAAAGCGGAAAATACACCGATCAGACCGGCCAGCACCCACAGCAGATTGAAATGAAAAAAACCGATTTGGTTTTCGATCTCGCTCCATGAGCAGAGCACCGAAAGCGCACCGAGAAACGTGGTCAAGACGATGAGCAACAGGCTCAGGCTATCGATGCCGAGGTGAAAGCGGATGCCGAAAGCGGGTATCCACGGCCGCTCAAATTCGACGAGCCACAGCCCGCTGGCCGCCAGTTCGAAGGAATGGTAATGTTGCGCCCATAATGAAACCGCCAGCACCAGGTCGGCGCTCAGCGCTGACAGCGCAATCCAGCGCGCCCAGCGTGGATTGTGGCGAGCCGATCCCCAGGCTAGAATCCCTCCGGCAATCGGAATCACCAGGAGCCAGACCAGAATCATAGAAGCACCATGATCGCCACTACAACCGCTGCCCCCGCAGCGATCGCTTTGGCATACCAGCGCAATTGTCCGGTTTGCGTCGCGCTCAAAGCGGCATAGCTAGCACGGGCGGCGTCGGTGATGATCCGGTAAAACTGTTCAACGATGTCGCTCTTGTTCGCCCGCGCCGCCACGACAAACGGCCACACCAGCAATCTGTCGTAGAGCCAATCGAAGCCCCAGCCGGAAAACCAGTAGCGCTGCAGCGCGCTTCCGACCTCCGTGGCCGTGAGCTGGCCGACGATCTCCCGGTTGCGCAGGAACAACAGGTACGCGATGAAGATTCCTAGAACCGAACTTATTGCTGCAACAGTCTCTAAAGCCAGCTCGCTCACGGCCGATTCATTGCCGTGCGGCAGCGGCGGGAGAGCCCGGTGCAAAAATTCCGGCAATCCAAAAAACCCACCGGTCATCGTAAGCAGCGCCAGGATCACGAGCGGGGCATGAATGCGTGTCCCCGGTCTTTTACCGGCCTGCTGTTTGGCTTCCCCAAAAAAGGTGATGAACACCATGCGAAAAGTGTAAATCGACGTGATCAAGGCGCCGAGCAATCCCCCCGCCCACAACCAGGCGCCGCCGTTGGGTGCGTTCCACGCCTGGAGCAGAATCAGTTCTTTGCTGTAGAAGCCCGATGTGATCAGCGGCAATGCGGCGAGCGCTGCGGAACCGATCAGAAACGTCCAGAACGTCACCGGCAGTTGCTTCCACAGCCCGCCCATCTTGAACATATTGTGTTCATGATGCAGCGTCAGGATGATCGCACCGGCGCCAAGGAACAGCAGCGCCTTGAAAAACGCATGGGTCATGAAATGAAAAATCGCCGCCGACCAGGCGCCGACGCCGAGTGCAAGAAACATGTAGCCGATCTGGCTGATCGTCGAGTAGGCGAGCACTCGCTTGATGTCCCACTGGGTCAGCGCACTGCAGCCGGCGATCAGCAACGTCGCCGTGCCGATGACCGCGACGGCGAGTTGCACTCCGGGAGCGAGCTCGAAGAGCACGTGGGTGCGCGCGATCAGGTAAACGCCGGCGGTGACCATCGTCGCCGCATGAATCAAAGCGCTCACCGGGGTCGGCCCGGCCATCGCGTCGGGCAGCCAGGTTTGCAGCGGTAATTGCGCCGATTTCCCGACCGCGCCGCCGAGCAACAACCACGCGGCGGCGACGGCCGCGCTGGAGCCCACCGGCCATTGCCGGGTCGCCCGCTGCATTAACTCCTGTATGTCCAACGTTCCGAGCTGGGTAAACAGCAGGAAGAGGCCGATCGCCATGGCCGTGTCGCCGACCCGGGTGACAATGAAGGCCTTGCGAGCGGCCGCGCCGTTCGCTGCGTCCTGGTACCAAAAGCCGATCAATAAATAGCTGCACAGCCCGACGCCTTCCCAGCCCAGATAAAGCAACAGCAGATTGTCAGCCAGAACCAGCATGAGCATGGCCGCGACGAACAAGTTGGTATACGCAAAAAACCGGCTGAAGCCCTCCTCTTCCTCCATGAACTCCCAGGCGTAAAGGTGAATGAGAAAACCGACGAAGGTGACGACCAACATCATGGTCAGCGACAGAGCATCGAGATGGAGTCCCATGGCCGGTGTAAAGCCGTCAACGTCGATCCAATTCCAAAGCGTTTGTCTGAAGACCTGACCGCGGCGCGGTGAGGTGATGAAAGTGCCGGCAACAAAAAACGCCAGGAGCGCCGAAGCGCCGCTCGATCCGACACCGACCAGCGCAGCGGCGCCGCGGCCCAAACGCCCGCCGATGAGGGCGAGCGCCAGAAAGCCGCCCAAAGGCAAGGCCGGAACGAGCCACAACAATTCGGGCATTTTATCCCCGCATTTTGCTCGCCGCGTCCATATCGAGTGTGTGGAAGCGCTGCGCGAGCTGCAGAACCAGCGCCAGCCCGACGGCGACTTCCGCCGCTGCCATGGTCAGAATGAAAATGAACATCACCTGTCCATCGGGTTGACCCCAGCGCGAACCGGCGACCACAAAGGCCAGGCCGGCGGCGTTGAGCATGATTTCAATCGATAGGAGAATGAAAACGATATTACGCCGGACGAGCACGCCGACCAGTCCGAGCACGAAAAGAATTCCAGCCAGAGCCAGGCCGTATTCCATAGGCACAACCGCCGCGGTCATGTGCCCTCTCCTCGCGGTGCGGCGGCTACCGATTCGCGCCGGCCGAGGCGATAGGCGCCGATCAATCCAGCCAGCAACAGGATAGAAGCGAGCTCGACGGCCAGGACGTACGGACCGAACAACGCAATGCCAATCTGCTTGGGGCCGATGCTCTCGCTGGCCGAAGTTTCAAAGCCGCCCAGGCCGAGGATGTAGACCAACTCGCCGATTAAAATTAGCGCGAGGATCGACGGCCCGAACCATATTCCCGGGCTGAGCCAGCGCCGCTCCTGCTCGGCGGCTTGCTCGCCGAGGTTGAGCATCATCACGACGAAAACGAAAACGACCATGATCGCGCCGGCGTAGATAATCACTTCCAGCGTGGCGATAAACGGCGCGCCGATCACAAAAAAGATCAGCGCGACGGAGAGCAGCGAAACGATCAGGTAGAGCAGGGCATGGACTGCATTGACCCGGCTGATCGCCAGCGCGGTCGAAAGTACCGCAATAGCGGCGGAGACGTAGAAGACGAGGTTCACGAGAGAGTCTCCAGGCGCGAGACGATGGGCAGGCTCACGGCAGCAGGCTCCTGACATCAACCGGAGGCTCTTCGCGCTCGGCCTCTCCCTTGGGTTTTCCCTTAATCTGCAAACCGGCCACTCGGTAAAAATTATAACCGGGATATTTGCCGGTGCCGCTGATCAACAGGTCTTCCTTCTCGTAGACCATGTTCTGCCGTTTGTACTCCGACATCTCCAGGCTTGGCGTCAGTTGGATGGCATAAGTTGGGCAGGCCTCTTCGCAAAATCCGCAGAAGATACAACGGGAAAAATTGATGCGGAAAAATTCCGGGTAACGGCGTCCATGCTCGTCGCCGGTGGCCTGCAGGGCGATGCAATCCACGGGACAGGCTACCGCGCACAGGTAACACGCCACGCAACGCTCCTCGCCGTCGGGGTCGCGCGACAAGATGATCCTGCCGCGATAGCGCGGCGGCAAAACCAGCTTCTCGTCCGGATACTGAATGGTTTCGCGCTTGCGAAACATATGGAGAAAAACCAGCCACAAGGTTCTTAATACGCTGATCATCGATGCTCCTTTCTATTCCAGCGCCAGCACCAAGCCTCCGGTGACGACCAGATTCAGCAAGGCCAGCGGCAGCATTATCTTCCAGCCGTATGCCATGAGCTGATCAAAGCGCGGGCGCGGCAGCGCCGCGCGCAAGAGAATAAAAAAACAGAGAAAGACAAAGGTCTTCAGGATAAACCATACGATTGGCGGCAATACCGGCCCGAGCCAGCCGCCGAAGAACAGGGTCGCAATCAAAGCCGACACCAGCGTAATGCCGATGTATTCGCCGACGAAAAACATGCCGAACTTCATCCCGGAGTATTCCGAGTGAAACCCGGCGTTAAGCTCGTTCTCCGCTTCGGGTAAATCGAACGGCAAGCGCCGGGTCTCGGCAATCCCGGCGATCATAAAAACGATGAAGCCGACAAATTGTGGAACGACAAACCACAAGCCGCGCTGTTGCTCGACGATCGTCGCGAGATTAAACGAACCCGCCAGGAGGACGACGCCCATCAACGAGAGACCCATGTAAACTTCGTAGCTGAGCATCTGCGCCGCCGCTCGTAGCGCGCCGAGCAGCGAATACTTGTTGTTCGATGCCCAACCGGCCAGCACGACGCTGTAAACTCCCATCGACGACAGCCCCAGAACAAACAGCACGCCAATGTCAAGATCGACGACGCTTATATCCGGCGCAAACGGCACCACCGCAAAGGACAGCAGCGCCGTCACCATGATCACCGCAGGCGCGATGACGAATACCGCCTTATCTGCAAACGGCGGAATCCAATCCTCCTTGAAAAAGATTTTGATCATATCCGCGAGGACCTGAAGGAGCCCAAAAGGACCGACCCGATTGGGTCCATAGCGATCCTGCCACACCGCGAGTAGCCGGCGCTCGAGCCAGATCAAGCCGGCGCTGACCGTCAGGAGTGAGATCAACACGCCGAACACGATTACAGTTGAACGAACGGTTTCAGTCATGATCAAAATGTTTTGGAACGATTATACGAACTCAACTCTGATTCGGTACGGGCCCGTATTGGACTCTCCCGCCAAGGTGGAACACAAGTCGCTGCTTTTTCCACCGGCCGCTCAAAGATAACCGGAGGCTTAGCTGTCATTTTCCACTTCTGCCCATGCCGGGAGCTCGAAGCTCTCGAGTTGCGGAACTCCCGCCGGTATTCCGGCCACGCCCTGCGGCAAAGTTGACAGGTAGCGAAGCGGCAGGCGGCGCTTCACGCCGCACATTCGCAAGTGAACTTCCTGCTCTTCCTTTAAGCCGGCTCGTGCCGCGTCGTCAGGATTCAAGGCCACGTAAGGCTTGGGCGCGAGCTGGACAATGTTTGCAGATCGGGCGCTCAGCTCTTCTGATCCGAAGATGTGCTGGATGGGGAGAACCAGCCAGCGGCCGTCGCGCGGCGCAAAGGGCGTCGGTATTTCGCGAAAATAATCCGGATCTTTCACTTCTGCGGGCGCGATCAGGCGTTGACCGGGATCGCCGCCGCGCAACTCACCGCCCGCATCGTCCTGGAACTTGGTCACTGATTGCACCGAGTTCCAGCCCGGCGACCAGAAAAACGGGATCAGCGCAGGCGGGGGCTGTCCTGGATACCCTTCCATGGAAAAGTTCAGCGCCGAGTCGGGATCTTCCGGCGGCTTCGGCTCACTCACGTTAATATTTGCGTGCATCGCGGTGCGCCCGCTGTAGCGATGGGGTTGGCGCGGAATTTTTTGACCGGCGATGCGAAACCCGGCAGGCGGCGCAATTTCCGTTATCGGCTTAAAAATCGGCAGCTCTGCGGCCAGGGCAGCAACGATAGCATCGAGATCGTCCCAGCCCCGCGATTCCCGCCATCCCACTGCAGCCATGATTTCGCCCAACCAGCGCCAGCTCTCTTTGATCTCTGCGGCGGGCGAAAGAACGCTGTAGAAGCGTTGCGCCCGGCCCTCGTTGTTGACCAGGGTGCCGTCGGCTTCCGCGAAAGTGGCCGCGGGCAGTATCACTTCGGCTTTCTCTGTCGTCGCACTTGCCAGGCAGTCGAGAACGACGACATGTTTGGAATTTCGAAAAAATTCATCGACGACGGGAGCAGCGGCGCGCCGGTAGAGATCGTTCTCAAGGACGATCACCGTTTCGCAGTCGCCGTCCTTGACCGCCTGAAAAGCCTGGGCGAGATCGCCCCCGTCCATCAGAGCTAGACCGAGGCTGTTGCTTTCCGGAGCGGTGATGCAGAGATCGGCTTGCCGGCTCTCCCGGCAAAGCGCCCATGCTACATTCGCCGCGGCTTGCATGACGGCTGCGCTGCTGCAACCAGCTCCAGTCACCACCAGCGGCCGTTCGGCGTTTCGTAGCGCATCGGCAATGCTTCGAACGACTGAAAATAGGTTTTCCTTCAACTTCTCGACAGCCGGCGCGCCGCCGCCGAGCTCGCGGGCGATGGCAAATCCAAGCCGCGCCAGATCGTCGGGTGCGGCATGATAGGTTTGGGTCGCCACGTCATCGAGCCCGCTCGCATAGGTCGCCGCAATGTAGAACGGTCCATTGCGGTCCTGAATGACTTCTCTGGTCGCCGCGTCATTCCAGCTCGGGATCTTGAGCTTTTCCGCAAGCCGCATCGGTTTTCGCCGCGCGGCCTGCCGCAACGCAAGCGCCAGACGCGGCGCGGTGTTGCTCACGTCCTCGCCCAACACCAAGACGGCGTCGCATTGCTCGACGTCGGCGAGTGACGGCGACCGCGCCGGTCCCTCGCGCAAGATTTTGAGCGCCAGCTTCATCAGTCGTGAATCGGCAGCGGACATTCCCTGAAAGAAGCGCTCGCGGCCGACCAGAGCGCGCAACGCGAAGTTGGCCTCGAGCGAGGCTCGGGGCGAGCCGATGCCGATCACCTTCTGGTCTTGCGATAGCAGACCACTCACGTATGCCATTGGATCTTGATTCTCGTTACCGCGGACCATCGGCTTGCGAATGCGCTGCGCGCTGTTGACGAACTCGTAACCGTAGCGGCCCCGGTCGCAAAGGAAATATCCGTTGACTTGATGATGGTAGCGGTTGTGGATCCGCCGCAGGACGCCGTAGCGCTCGCCAGGAATTGTGTTGCAGCCGGCCGCGCAGTGAGCGCAGATGGAAGGAGCCGTCTGCAAGTCCCATTTCCGGGTATAATGCTGCTTCAAGGTTTTGTCGGTGAACACGCCCGTCGGGCAGACCTCGACGAGATTGCCGCTGAACTCACTTTCCAATCTGCCATCGGCTGCCCTACCGAAATAAACATCGTCGTGCGCGCCGAAGACATCGAGATCGCGACCGCCCGCGTAGTCGCGATAGAATCGCACGCAGCGATAGCAGGCGATGCAACGGTTCATCTCGTGGTTGATAAAAGGTCCGAGATCCTGGTTGCGGTGCGTCCGTTTATTGAAACGGAACTCACGGTAACTGTGGCCGGTCATCAGGGTCATATCTTGCAGGTGGCATTCGCCGCCTTCGTCGCAAACCGGGCAGTCATGGGGATGATTGACCATGAGCCACTCGATCACGCTCGCGCGAAAATCCCGGGCGTCTTGATCCTGCACCGAAACCAGCATGCCCTCGTCGGCGGGCGTCATGCAGGCCATCACGAGCCGCCCGCGCTGGTCGTCTTTGTCTCTAAACTGCTTGATGGCGCATTGCCGGCAGGCGCCGACCGAGCCCAATGCCGGATGCCAGCAAAAGTAAGGAAGGTTAATCTTCAGCGAAAGGCAAATCTGCAGCAGGTTCTGCCCGCTCTCGACTTCGTGCGGTTGCCCGTCGATGTGAATCGTCG
Organism: Candidatus Binatia bacterium; assembly: GCA_025922795.1. The sequence goes on from JAICHC010000030.1 coordinate 10,708, forward strand.
TCATTGCGTTAGGGGAGCTCCAGTCGTTCCAAACGTTCCAATCGTCCTTAACGGAGTTCCAGGCGTTCCAGGAGTTTCAATGGTTCCAATCGTTCGAAACGCTTGGACGTCTTGAACCCAATATCGAATACTAACTATACGCGCAGCGCTTATCGCGAATGTGCTTTTCGAAATCCTCGCGGAAATACTTGAGCGCGCTTTGCAGCGGCTCGGCGGCGCCCGGCGCAAATGCGCAGAAGGTGTTGCCCGGGCGCAGCAGTCGGGTGTGCAGCGCCAACCGCTCCAGGTCGCCCGGTTCTCCGCGGCCGTCCTCGAGAGCGCTCAGGATCTTCGCGGTCCAGGGAAGGCCGTCGCGACAGGGCGTGCACCACCCGCAAGACTCCTGGGCGAAAAACTTTTCGAGGTTTTGCACCATGCCCACAGGGCAGGTTTGGTCATCCAGCACGATCATCGTGCCGGTGCCCAGGCGGCTCCCGGCTTTTTCGACTGAACCGTAATCCATCGGCACGTCCAGGTGTTCCTCGGTGAGAAAATCGGTCGAGGCCCCGCCCGGCAAAAGCCCGCGAAATTTGCAGCCGTCGCGCATCCCGCCCGCGTGCTCTTCGAGAATTTCCCGGATGGTCGTGCCCATCGGCAATTCAAAGACTCCCGGTTTTTTCACTTTGCCGCTTGCGCCATAGAGCTTCGTTCCGCCGTCGCCCGACCGGCTGAGCTTCTTGAACCAGGCGGCGCCGTTGTTGATGATGTGGGGGAGATTGCACAGCGTCTCAACGTTGTTCACGAACGTGGGCTTACCCCAC
>JAICHC010000031.1 GCA_025922795.1 Candidatus Binatia bacterium
AAATCCAAAATGGTGGGGTAGCGGCGCGGGGGCCAGAATTCCCCTGCTGCCCCGCAACTGTAGGAGTTACGAAAGCCGCATCAAGCCACTGCTCAGACCGATTTGCGAATTTAGGCTTTTGAATTTGGGGTTCAATCCCAAATCGAAAATCTAAAATCCAAAATCGGTGCCGGCGGGAAGGCGCGGTAAGTAGGTTCGAAGCTCAAGCCAGGAGACCTATCCGTTCTGCCCCAACACTCCCCTTTCGCGGGAAAAGGAGATCACCATGAAAGTTTTTTTCTACTCATTTTTGATTCTGCTGTTTTCGTGGTTTGAAGTTCCAGCCGCGCAAACGCCTGAAGCGACTCTTCCTCCGGTGTTCGTCACTGCGACGCGCACGGAAACTCCCCTTGAGCAAGTAACAACATCGGCGACGGTCATCACGGCCGAGGAACTCGAGGCTCAACAGGCTGAGACAGTGCTGGAAGTTTTACGCAACGTGCCCGGTGTCGATGTGGTTCAAACTGGCTCTCGCGGTACCAACACCGCGTTATTTATTCGCGGCTCCGAGTCGGATCAAGTTCTGGTTCTGATCGATGGCGTGGAGGTCAACACCACCACCGCCGGCACTTTCAACTTTGCCCATCTCACCACGGAAAACATCGAGCGCATCGAAATCATCCGGGGCGCCGGCGGAACTCTCTATGGCTCCCAGGCGATCGGCGGGGTAATCAACATCATCACCAAAAGAGGCCGTGGGCCGGCGGAATTCGGTTTGTCCGCCGAAGGGGGCAACGGTTCGACCCATCGCCAAACACTGAACCTAAGCGGCGAGATTGGCAGACTCGGCTACTCGTTCAGCGGCGCGCGCATCGAAAGCGACGGGTTTCGTCCGTTTAACGACGATTATCGAAATTTGGCGGCGTCGGGACGCTTGGATTACAAGTTTACCGAAGACGCCCTTTTGAAGGGAATATTTCGTTTCAACAAAACCGACGTCGGTCTGTTTAACAGCAACAACTTTGTGCCCGGCGGGCGCGATCCCAACTCGCGCGAAGCAGTGACTCAATACCTCGGCAAGCTCGAGTGGGAGCAGCGAATTCTAAAGGAGTGGGACTATCGGATCGCCGGTTCGTTCTTCAAAGAACACATCAAAGACACCGATGATCCCGATCCTCTCGACGATTGCCAGTTTTTCGGCTTTCCCTGCGACAGCAGAACGCGGAGCCGCTTTCGCCCGCAGATCAGCAGCGCGGAATTTCAGACCAACTATCGTCTGGGCGAATGGAGCACGACTACTTTTGGCACGGAGTTTAAACGCAGAAAAGCCAGCACCTCGAGCAGCTCCGACGGGATTCCTCTCGGTGAAATCGATAAGTCGCTCCGCAATGTCGGCTATTACGCTCAGGAACAGGTAAAATTTCTGGGAGACCGGCTCATTGTCATTCCTGGCGTCCGGTTGGATGACCACCAAACTTTTGGCACCGAGTGGAGCCCGTCGATTTCCTCCTCCTATCTCTTTCGCCAGACGGGAACCAAGCTCAAAGCGGGCTATGCGGAAGGTTTTAAAGCACCGACCTTGAATGAATTGTTTTTTCCGGCGGGTTTCGGCTGTGCTGCTTTTGGCAATCCCGACCTCGGACCGGAGAAAAGCTGGGAGATCAATGCCGGAGTTGAACAGACTGCTTTAGGCGACCGCGTAACGCTGGGCGCAACATATTTTCATCGAGAGGTGAGCGATTTGATTGCCACCGGGCCCACGCCGGATCCGACTGACCCGGCTTTCTGTGTGCGCGCTGAGAATCTCGGCAAGGCGCGTTTCGACGGCGTGGAGTGGTTGATCGACGTCAAACTTTTTTCTTTCTTGTCGGTCGGCGCCAATTACACTTATCTCGATTGGGATACTGCCGACGGCCAGCTGTTGCGCCGCCCGAGACACCGCGGCAATGTGAACATGAATTACAACTATGAGCGCTTTCGCATCAATCTCGACACGAATATCGTGGGAAGACGCGATGATATTGATTCGGTCACCGGCGGCAATATCAAGAAACCAGGATATGTCCGGTTCGATTTGGCGGGCTCCTATCGACTGCCGGTGAAGCTTGCCCTGGTCCATGACGTCAGTCTTTTCGGCAAGATCGAAAATTTATTGAACAAGAGATACGAAGAAGCAGACGGCTTCCGCGCACGGCCGCTGAATTTTTTGCTCGGTCTTCGGGCCTCTTTCGGTAAATAGGGATTCGTTTGTCGCTGGTGTGACCGGAACCGCGCCGCCAGTCAGGATTGAGAACGAGATGATCGTAGTTACGATGAGTGTCGACTTCGGGCCTGCAGGGCGACCACGGTTGGAAAAGCAGGCCGTCGTTCGTGAAAAGAGCACGGTTCTCGATGTTTTGTCGAGCCAGCTGCCCGTAGTGACATCTCCTAAATACGGCATGGAACATTTTGTCGAGGAGATTGACGGCATCAAAAATGACTTCGTCGCCGACCGCGGTTGGCTCTTTGAGGTCAACGGCCGCCGCTCCAACGTTCCCGCTGAACGTTATCTCGTAAAGGACGGCGACTGGATCGGATGGCTCTACTTCGCCGGGTCCTGCGCGTAACGCAGTTGAAGTGAAAGCAATGCAACGCAAAAACGCTTTGATGATTCTGGGCACTGCGTCGCACGTGGGGAAGTCAATACTCACCGCGGGTTTAGGACGGCTCCTTGCCGACGATGGTTATCGCGTCGCGCCATTCAAAGCGCAGAATATGTCGCTCAACTCCGCGGCCACCCCGGATGGCGGCGAGATCGGCCGGGCCCAGGCGCTGCAAGCCGAAGCCTGCCGCGCTGTGCCGCGCGTCGAGATGAATCCGGTCCTGCTCAAACCTGCGACGGATACCGGCGCCCAGGTAATCTTGCTGGGAAAGATCTGGGGGCGAGTCACGGCGGCGGATTATCACACGCGCCGCGTCGAGCAGCTCTTTCCCGAGGTGCTCGACGCTTACCGGCGCCTGGCCGCGGATTACGAGCTCATCCTGCTCGAAGGCGCCGGCTCCCCGGCAGAGATCAACCTGCGCGAGCACGATATCGTCAACATGCGCATGGCCCATGCGGCGGACGCGGTTTGCGTGCTCGTCGGCGATATCGATCGCGGCGGCGTTTTCGCATCGTTGTTGGGTACGCTGGAGCTGCTCGAACCCGAGGATCGCGCGCGCATTCGCGGCTTTATCGTCAATAAATTTCGCGGCGACGAATCGCTGTTGCGACCGGGCACCGCGGCAATCGAAAAACGTTTGGGCTTGCCGTGCCTCGGCGTCGTGCCCTATCTTGGCGATCTCGGCCTCGACGAAGAGGACAGCGTCGCCTTGGAAGACCGCGCTTCAGCGGCACGCCGCTGGAAGAATCTCGAATCAGGATCGACACGCGCGCTGCGCATCGGCGTCGTCGCTCTGCCGCACATGGCGAATTTCACCGACTTCGATGCTTTGGCGCTTGAGCCGTCGATCTCTCTCGCGTTCGTCGAACGGCCGGAAGAAATGGCCGCGGCTGATTTACTATTTTTGCCCGGCACCAAACAGACACTTGATGATCTACGTTGGCTCGAGCAGCGCGGTTTTGCTCAGGAGCTTCGGCGGCTCGCAGAAAGCGGCGTCCCGATGGTCGGTATCTGCGGTGGCTTTCAGATGCTTGGAGTCGCCATCGAAGATCCCCAGGGGATTGAGAATAACGGAGAGCCCGTGAGGGCAGCCGGACTCGGTCTTCTGCCGGTACGCACCGTACTGCGCCCCGAGAAGACCGTGCGGCGCGTCCGCGGCTTTTTGCGTGGAGAAATTTTCACCGGCGGATTTATTCGGCAAACTCATTTCGAAGGTTACGAGATCCACGTCGGTGAAACCTTCTATGAAACCGGGGCGCGCCCTCTCGCCACTATTGAGCGTGAGGCATCCACGGAATCCGTACCTGACGGCGCCGTGAGCGAATCCGAGAGAGTGTTCGGCACCTACGTGCATGGGTTTTTCGACAACGATGATTTTCGACGCGCGTTCATTGCGGCCTCCCGCGCCGCGGTCGATCTGGCTCCTGCGAGAGAATACGCTTCAGTCGGCGGCCAACGCGAGGCGCGTATCGATCGCCTGGCGAACCATCTCAAAAGATCGCTGGATTTAGATCTGCTCAAGAGTTGGATCGCTGTTCCGTCCGGTCGAAGACGGGAGAACCTGAAATCGATGTCGATGCCAATGAAATGGGCCGGATCATAGATAGGACAGTGCCGTGACCCAGCAAGTTATTTTAGTGACCGGCGCCGCGCGCTCGGGAAAGAGCAAATACGCGGAACAGCGCGCGGGGGAGCTCGGCAGCCGGCGGGTTTACCTCGCCACAGCCGAGGCGAAAGACGAAGAGATGGCACAACGCATCGCTGTGCATCAAAAAAAGCGCGGCCATCAGTGGAGCACTATCGAGGAACCTCTCGAGTTGGCCGCGGCTCTGCTCGCGCAGCGTGGCCGCTTTGACTGCGCTCTGGTGGACTGCTTGACCCTCTGGATTAGCAATCTTCTGCTTCGGCGCGATCCAGAATATGTGGAGGAAAAAGTCGAAGAATTAGTGGAAACACTCCCGCGCTTGAATTTTCACCTCTTACTGGTGACCAACGAAGTCGGCTGGGGGATCGTGCCGGACCACGCCCTGGCGCGCCAATTTCGCGACCTTGCGGGTTGGGCCAATCAACGCCTTGCCGGAGCAGCGAACGAAGTTATTCTAACCGTCAGTGGTATTCCAATGATCGTGAAGCAGGGAACCGTATGTCGCTAGACGAGGTGCTCAAGCAAATCCGCCCATTGGATCGTTGCAGCGAAGACGCCGCACAAAGGCGCCTCGACTCTCTCACCAAGCCGCGGGGAAGTTTGGGCCGGCTGGAAGAGTTGGCGCGGCGCATCGCCGTGATCCAGGGAGCCGTCCCGCCTCGGCTCGGGCGAAAACTTTTGTTTGTCTTCGCCGCCGACCATGGCATCACTGAGGAAGGCGTCAGCGCCTACCCGAAACAAGTCAGCGCGCAGATGACTTACAACTTCCTTGAGGGCGGCGCCGCGATCAACGTGTTGGCACGCCATTACGGCATCGACACCGAAGTCGTCGACGTCGGCGTCGATTGTCAGTTTGGCGAGCTGCGCGGCCTACGCCATTGTAAAGTGCGCCGCGGCACAGCCAATTTCGCCCGCGCAGCGGCGATGACGCGGGATGAGGCCGTGCGCTCTGTGGAACTCGGCATTCAACTCGCCCAGGAAGCCGCCGCTGAAAACGTCTTTCTGCTCGGTGCGGGCGACATGGGCATCGGCAACACCAGCAGCGCCGCGGCCATTTTATGCGCTCTAACGGGCGTCGCGCCTGCCGAAGCTGTCGGGCGCGGCACGGGGATCGACGACGCGATGCTGGCAAGAAAAATCGCGGCGATCGAGAGAGGTCTCGCTATCAACCGCCCCGAGCCCAAGGATCCTCTCGACGTTCTCACCAAAGTGGGCGGCTTGGAAATCGGCGCCATGGCGGGAGTGATTCTGGGCGCCGCGGCGGTTCGCCTGCCGATGGTGTTGGATGGTTTTATAGCCGGCGCGGCGGCGCTGCTTGCCCAGCGTATTTGTCCGCCTGTGCGGGATGTGCTCTTCGCTTCGCATCATTCCGCGGAAAGAGCCCACCGATTAATGCTCGACGATCTCAAGTTGGCACCTGTTCTGGATTTGCAGATGTGCCTGGGCGAGGGCACCGGTGCCTGTCTGCTCATGGGTGTGATCGAAGCGGCGGTAAAAATTATGCGTGAGATGGCGACCTTCGATTCGGCGGGCGTGAAGGAAAAACTTCCATGAGCTCTTTTTTTGCCGCGCTTCAGTTTTTGACGATCTTTCCCGGCCCGAAACGCTCAGACCGTTCGGCCGACGAAGTGGGGCGGGCGGCGGTGTTCTTTCCCGTGATCGGCGTTTTACTGGGCTTGATCTTGGTTGTGGTGAACGGCTTGTTAGCGGCCTATGCAAGCCCGGGGCTCTCGAGTGTCGCACTCGTGACCCTTCTCGCCTTTCTGACACGCGGCCTTCACCTGGATGGCCTCGGTGATACTTTCGACGGCTTGGGCGCCGGCGGCGATCGTGAACGTATTCTCCGCGTCATGGACGACAGTCACACCGGCGCCTTTGGTCTGATTGCGATTGTTTTGCTGCTGTTTTTCAAGATCCACGCCATCGAGAACATCGACACCGAACGCTGGCGGGCGCTGCTCGCCGCGCCGGTGCTGGGCCGCTGGGCGATGGTGCTGTTCGGCTATCGTTCCCGGGCGGCTAAACCGGGGCTGGGTTCGAATCTGATCGATCATCTCGAAAACCAACACGTGTTCTTGGCCACTTTCATCACGTTAATTCTGGTCGCGGCGATCTTGCACGGCAGCGGCGTTGCTATCATGGTCTGGGTCGCGATCTTTAGCCTAGCGTGCAAAAAATATTTCCACTGCCGATTGGGCGGCGTGACCGGCGATACGTTCGGCGCCGTTGGCGAATTGAGCGAGACTTCGGTGCTGGTTTTCCTGGCTCTGGGAGCGCGATGAAGCATTCGCAAAGAATACTCGCCGTTTATATTTTTCTCGAGAGCGTGAGCATCTCGGGCGCGTTTGTTGCCTTCGCCCAAGCAGCGTCAGGAACACAACCGCAAAGAATCATTTCTCTGGCGCCCAGTGTGACCGAGACGGTATTTGCACTCGGCTTCGGCAATCGCTTGGTCGGTGTAACAACCTATTGCGATTTTCCCGCCGAAGCTAAAAAGCTTCCCAAAATCGGCGGCTTTATGAACCCTAGTCTCGAAGTGATCGTCGCCAAACGGCCGGACCTCGTGATCGGCGTCAGCAGTGCCAGCGATCCGGTGAAGGCGCGCGAGATGGAACGCCTCGGTCTCAAAGTGACTTTGATTTCACTCGCGAGTGTCAGCGACATTTTGAGCTCCATCAAGAGCATCGCTCGACTGTTGGGAAATCCGGCAGCGGGAGAAAACCTCGTGCGCAACATCACTCGGCAATTTGAAAAAGTGAAGAAGCGCGTGGCGCCAGCGCCGCGCCGCTCGACTCTGTTGGCCGTGGGACTGCGACCGCTGGTCGCAGTCGGCGGCAAGAATTTCGTCGATGAGCTGATTACTCTCGCTGGCGGTGAAAATATTGCCGGCAACGCCGCCCAACCCTGGCTCAATCTGCCCGACGAGTACGTCGTTGCAAGGGCACCGCAAGTCATCATCGAAGCCGGCCTGGGCTCGGACCGCAGCGAATCCGCCAAGCATTGGGCCGATCTCAAATCCATCCCCGCTGTAAAAGAACAGCGCGTCTATATTTACCCGTCTGATAAAATCCTACGGCCCGGACCGCGCATCGGCGAAGGACTGGAAGAAATCGCCCGGCTCGTTCATCCCGAGTGCTTTGCCGAAGCCCAACGCGGACTCCATAAAGGAAATGGATGTGAAAGTTCTCGACCGTAGGAAAATGATCCTGGTCAACGGCGTGCTGCTGGCGCTGTTGGCACTCTCGGTAGTTGGCTGCGCTCTGCTTGGACCGGTGCGCCTCGATCTTTCGCAGGCTTTGCAAAATGTGTTTTCCACCAATCCGGACGCGGAAATATTTTTCCGCGCGCGCCTGCCGCGCGTGCTGTTGGGAGCCGCGATCGGCGGCGGTATGGCCGTTTGCGGCGTCGTGCTCCAGGCTTTGCTCGGTAATCCGCTCGCCTGCCCGCAGATGCTCGGCGTGTCGGGCGGCGCGTCTTTAGGGGGTATTCTCGGATTGATCTTTTTCCCTCATTGGCTTTTGCCGATCGCCGGCGGGCTCCTCGGCGAAATCTCCTGGGTGCCGCTGGCAGCTTTTTTAGGCGCCCTATTGAGCATGATGATGGTTTACCGGTTCTCGCTATTTCACGGGCGTCTCCATCCTTATCATCTGCTGCTCTCCGGCGTGATTTTCAATTCATTCATCGCCGCCGTGATCATGTTTCTTAACTCGATAATCGATTTCTACCAGGCCCAGGGGCTGCTCTTCTGGCTCATGGGCAGTCTTTCTACCCGGGCGTATCTTACTGTCGCTTTCATCTGGGCCTACATCATTTTCGGTTTTCTGTGGCTCTGGTCTAAAGGCCTTTCACTCAATCTGATCACTCTGGGCGAAGAAGCAGCTATGCAATTGGGCGTGGAAACGGGCGCGCTCCAGCGCCAAGTCTTTGTCGCCTCATCGTTGATGATCGGCGCCATGGTTTCCGTTAGCGGTATGATCGGTTTCATCGGCCTGATGATTCCGCATGTCATGCGCCTGATGATCGGCAGCGATCATCGGCTCCTGTTGCCAGCATCGTTTCTCGCGGGCGGCATTTTCCTATGCTGGGCTGACACCCTTGCGCGCATTCTGCTCGCGCCCGCCGAGTTGCCGGTGGGCATCATCACCGCTTTTTTGGGTGGACCGTTTTTTATTTTTTTGCTCTACCGCGAGGGCCGAAGAAAGCTGGCTTTATGATTCCGGCCATTCAGACGCGTGATCTCTCATTCTCTTACAAAGCTCGCGCTGTGCTCCATGCCGTTTCGCTCACGGTCGCGAGCGGGGAGATGGTCGGCATCCTTGGTCCCAACGGCTCGGGCAAAACGACTCTCCTCAAAATTCTTTCAGCGGTTTTGCGCGGGCGCGGCGAGGTCAAACTCGACGGAAGGAATATTGAAAGCTACAGCAAACAGGATTTGAGCAGAATTTTTGCCGTCGTCCAGCAAGAAAGCCGCGTCAATTTCCCCTACACGGCGGCTGAAATTGTGCTGATGGGTCGAGCCGGCTATCACAGCGCTTTCGCGCTGGAGGGGAAAAAAGACCTCGAAGTCGCGCGCGCAAGCATGAACTTGACCGATTCTCTCGCACTCGCCAACCGTTATCTCCATGAATTGAGCGGCGGCGAGAAGCAGCGGGTGTTGATCGCGCGCGCTCTGGCGCAGGAGCCCGTGATTCTTCTACTCGATGAGCCCTCGGCCTTTCTCGATCTCAAACATCAGGTTCAAGTCTTCGAGCTGCTGCGCCGGCTCAACCGTGAGCGCGGCCTGACGGTCGTTGCCGCGCTGCACGACCTCAACCTCGCGGCGCTGTTCTTTTCCCGGCTGATCATGCTCCGTGAAGGAAGAATCTATCGCGACGGACCGCCCAAAAACGTGCTGACCGAGAAGACCATCGATGAAGTGTACGGCATCCGCGTCCGCGTCGAACGAGATGCGTCCGGCGAGAAGCCGCAACTTTTCATCTTGCCCGAATTGTCAACGGGACCTAGCCCGAATTATTCGTGATCAAGCTACGGCCAACGTGCAATCTTCCGGAGCAAAGGCATGGTTTATAAGCTTCGCGCCAAAGCGAAGTACTCTACGAAATCTAATCCGCCGACGGCAATTAGGACGAAGCTAGTAACGAAATCCTATCGATTCGCCTTCCGGTAACCCAATGCGTCCTGGGCGATGATCATTTTTTGCACGTTCGAAGAGCCTTCGACGATCTGGTAGGACTTGGCGTCACGATAGTAGCGCTCGACCGGAAATTCGGTGGAATAGCCGTAGGCGCCGAGGATCTTCATCGCCGCGTCGGCCGCGACGTTGGCGGCCTCCGCCGCCGTGTACTTGGCGACCGATGTTTCGAGATTGTTGGGTTTCTTTTGATCCGCCAGCCAGGCGGCGCGGTAGACGAGCAGCCGCGCCGCTTCTTCATGGACAATCATCTGCGCGATCAGATCTTGGTTCATTTGGAACTCGCCGATTTTCTGGCCGAACTGGACGCGTTGATTGCAATAGTTCACCGCCGCTTCTTTCGCTGCGCGAGCGACCCCGAGCGCTCCGGCGGCGCAGTTCAGCCGTGTTTGATTCAGTTGCCACATGCAGATCTTGAATCCGTCGCCCTCGTTGCCCAGACGATTGGCCGCGGGAATTCGAAAATTCTCGAAGGTCAATTCGCCGAGCGGCGAGCAATGCGCGCCGAGGGTTTCCAGAGTCCTCCGGCTTATTCCCGGTTGATTCCACTCGGCGTAGAAAGCCGACATACCCCGATGGCTCTGCGAGCGGTCTGTATACGCATAAACCAGGCCGCCGGTCGTCACCGGCCCATTGGAGATCCAGAGCTTGCTGCCGTTGAGCCGATAGTGATCGCCATCTTTTGATGCGGTCGTGCGCAGCGCGGCGACATCCGACCCGGCATCGGGTTCGGTGATGGCAAAGCAACCAATGGTTTCGCCGGAAACCAACCCGGGAATAAACTTCTTTTTCTGTTCCTCCGTGCCAAATTGAAGAAGGGTCAAAGCCGGCCCGATCTGCATGTTGATTGCCACGCGCATGGCGCTGTGCACCCGGGCAATCTCCTCGGTGATCAGCACCATGGCGAGAAAGCCTAGCTCATTGCCGCCATAGGCATCCGGAATCATCGTGCCGTAAAAACCCAACTCGCCCATCTTTTTGACCAGATCGCCACGAAAATTCTTCTCTTTGTCATCCTTGGCTGCGGTCGGAGCCATTTCTTTTTCGGCAAAGTCCCGCGCCAGATCACGGACTGCGACTAGTTCTTCCGATAGCTCGAAATCCATTCTTCTCTCCTCATGAACACGAGAGTTTCAGGATCAAACGATCGATCCTCCACCCTCGATCCTCGAAACCTTCCTTTGATCAGAGTTGTTGGTTCAATTTCCAGATCGTTCAGATCGCATCGAATTTTTCATCTTACTCGGTAACGTTTAAATTCCTAAATCATCACGGCTCCGCCGTCGACCTAGCCGGGACAAATCGCGTTGACGGTAATTCCGTGCCGTGCCGTCTCCAATGCCAGAGAGCGCGTGAGGCCTAGCAGCCCATGCTTCGATGCCGAGTAGGCGGTTACATGACGTAGCCCGTTTTTGCCGTTATCGACGCGATGTTGATGATTCTTCCCCATTTCGCCTGCAGCCTAGCGGGTAAAAATATTTTGCAGCAATTGTAAGCGCCGGTTAAATTGGTGTCCAGGGTATGTCCCGAGCTTCGTCCCGCATGTCAGTAAAGTTTACAGCCTGGGCCACCCCGGCGTTGTTGATGAGAATCTGCACGTCGCCCCACCGTTTATGATCTCTGCGACGGATATCTCCCGGCCATGCGAAGACCTGCGCACCGTTGCGGTCCATCTCTTCGGCCGCTCGTTGAGTTGCTCTTGATTGCGTGCGGTAATGACGACACGCGATTCTTGCGCGGCGAACGCCTCGGCTAGCGCATGTCCCAAGCCGCCGCTCGCTCCGGTGACGAGAACAATTTTGTGCGCCAAATCGGGCATCGTAAAGAAAGATAACACATCCCGCGGCTCAAAGCGCCAACCGTTAATCGAGCTCGCTTGCTCTTACAAAAACTTTTCGGTAAAGGAATCGCACCATGATTCTCGGAGGCGCAACTGTGAAGTTTGTAACGGTCCTCGCGAAGAGTTTTCTCGCGCTCTCACCGGCGCGGTTGGCGGCGCAAGAGCCAGTCTTATCGACATCCTCGATCACATGGC
>JAICHC010000032.1 GCA_025922795.1 Candidatus Binatia bacterium
CTACGACTGACTGACTGATAAGAATCCAGCCCATGGCGATGACCGGAAAACCAAATCTCATCGTGTTGCCTTCTTTCGCTATTACTAAGGAGTTCAAAAGCAAGTAATCATTACGCTGTTCCGGCAAGAGGCGCCTCGGCGTCACCGGCAGGCGCCAGTTTTCTAGAGTAATAAAAGCCATAAATGACTAGGAGCGTGACCGGCACCGCGGCTGCGCTGGCGATCAGCTCACTTGGAGCGAGTGCGGCGGCGATCGAAAATAGCGCCAGAGCCGATCTCAGCATGAAATCTAGAGAGCGTTTCTCGCTATATGCCCCATGAACACTACAGACCAGTCCCAGCGCCCCGATCAGCACCAACACGAACGCAAAGATTTGCTGTAGACCCGGTTCCAGCACGAGTTCCGGCCGCGTAAAAACGGCACCCATCAGAACGAATAGCGGCAGACATATCTGAATCGCTTTCATCATCGTCGCCATGAAAGGCGCTTGGGCAATCTGCGACGTTACCGCGGCGACAACCGAGGTGGGGGGGGTCAGCTCGCCCCACACGCCGACGAAAAAGGCGAAGAAGTGAACGCTCCAAGGATCGACACCCGCCTTGATCATGAACGGCGCGATCACGAGCACCGTGATGATGTAAGTCGGCGCCGGCGGGAGTCCGGTGCCGACCAGGGTGCCAAAACAAAAAGCGACCACGATCATCAGAATAAGATGGACCCCCGCAGCTTCCATCAGAAGAACGCCGAGCTTGGTGGGAATTCCGGTGATCACAAAGGCGCCGGTCATAATCGACAAGATGGCCAAAAGGAGGGTGATGTCGGAGGTCATCCGACCAAAGCCTTCGATGAACGATACAAAGATATTGCGCAGTTCGCCTAGCTTCAATTTCCTTTCATTAAATAAGGAAAGGGCTAATGCCGCCGTGCAAAGAAGAACGGCGATCCAGACAAACACTCTCAAGGCCGCCAGGGTAGGTGGCAGATAAACCACGCCCATCAGGTAGACCAGACCTAAGACGACGGCCACATAAGCAAACAGATTCACTCGATCCAATGCAGTTATCCGGGGGACTGCGACTTCAAAGGCTTTGACGCGATGCTTGGCGGCGATGAAATACACGGCCGCTGCAATCCCCGCGAAGTAGACCAGCGCGGGAGCGTAGCCGCGCGCAACGACGTCGAAATAGCTTTTGACCAAAACCTCGGCCAGGAGAAAGGCCGCGATGCCCATAATGGGCGGCATCAGTTGCCCTCCCAGGGATGCGGCAGTCTCCACCGCGGCCGCGGTCACCCGCGGCATGCCGGAGCCGATCATCGCCGGTATAGTTGCGGAGCCGGTGGTTATAGCATTGGCCGCGCTGCTCCCGCTGACGGCAGCCACGCTCATGGATCCCAGCACGGCTGCTTGCGGAAGAGCCTGGGGTGAGATGCCGGCAATTCGAGAAGCGATCTTGAGAAGCGAGTCGATGCAACCGAAGGCCTGAAGGAGACTCAACACCAGCATGAACGATCCGATCAGAGTCAACGCGAGTTGCGGTAGCTGGGAGAATACACCGGTCGTCATCTCGACGCTCATGGCGCTGATGACCCTGGTCCAAGTGAGGCCCGGGTGGCCGAACATGCCGGGCACGAGCCAGCCGTAAACCGTATAAAGAATGAGAATCAGGTTGATCAAGAACAGCGCAAAATATTTCGCTCTGCAGTACTCCATGACGAGAACGAACATGACACCGCCGGCGAGTAGATCGTACTGATTCCAAATGCCCAGGCGCACGGTGCGCACGTCGACGAACTCGACGTTGAAATAAATGGCGACCAGGATGGACAGACCGATGTAGATGGCTCCAAGGATAATATTCGCAGCTCGTCCCAATTGCGGGTATAGCCCGCCGGTTCTCAGAGCGTCCAGAGTAAAAATGATGAAAGTCACTGGGACCAGGGTGACCGCCAGAAGCGTCGGTCCGCCGGCCCCGGTCAAGTAGTAGCGCAGGAGATAAACGAAAAAGCCAAACGCGAAGAGGAAAAAGAAAATGGTTGGCAGCTTATTCGGGCGCTCATCAGTCGGACCCACGCTTCAGCCAACTCCTTTCCGAGACTGCCACGGCGCGTCCCAGACGACGGGCCGCGCCGGGCGGCCATTCACGCCCAAAAAACGCCGCGGCTTAGCAACAGCGTCTCATCTGCGCACAAGCCTGTAAAAAAACCTGCGGGTCAAAGACGCAGATTACTTGGGCCTGGCGATGCGCTTATCCCACTTGGCATCCCAGACCCCGCGCTCCTTCATGTATCTCGCCAATCCAGGATGAACTAAAATGTCATTGACGGAAGACTCGACGCCCTCGCGTTGAAACTGCGGCATCTTGCCCTTGAGCTGCGAAAACGCCGCATCAGATTTGACGAGCTCATCGACATGCTTCTCGACGACGGTCAACTTTCTGTAAACATCGTTCTCGGGAATCTCCATGCCGACGTGAAAACCGTAGTAGAAAGGCACCAGAAACAACTTGTCGACGTGGACGCTCTTCTTGAAAACGCCCGGGCTTACTTCCACTATTTTCATCCCGCCCTTCCGGATCATGTCCATCTCAGCCTTGCTCGGGTTCAGCACGGCGATGTCGGTGCCAAGCTGGGCTTCCACAAGCCACGGCGGCAAGGTCGTGTGGCCGGCGGTATAGATGGTTAGCGAGCTTATGTCGCCACGGTCGAGCGCGGCGCCGGCCACCGCCAAGTCGATTTCGACGTATTTGTGCTTTACTCCCGCCAGCCCCATGGCCCGCTCCAAAGCGGCTCGCGTATCAAAAGGCAGCGGCCCGGTGAAAACTCTCTCACCGGATAGATCGCGCCATTGTTTATATTTCTTCATGTCGCGGGCGAGAATTCCCAGCCCTACTTCGAGAGTAAAAGCCCAGAACGATTGAACGGGCTCCCGTTTCATCTGCGAGCGAAAGCCCTTGAATCTTGCGGTATTCCCGGCCAGTTCGTGAAAGGCGATATCCGAACCGTAATAACCATCAAATTGTCCGGTGGCGTATCCTTTGACCGTGGCAATGGCTCCGGGAGTCGGTAGAACGGCTATCCGATAATTCTTCATCTCTCGGTTAAGCAGTGCTGCCAGGGTGACCAGAGCGCGGTGACCGGACGTGCCGACGGTGGACGTTCCCCAGGAAAGGTCCTTAACTTGCGCAGCGGTGTAAGCTGGCGCCAGGAAAAGCCAACCCAAGGCAATGGTAGTGAGCGCATATTTTTTCATGACTGCTCCTTTTGAATCCGACGCATCGAACACCCGTCTATTTATTAAGGAGTTCATAAGTATCTAGACAACAGGGTTTGTTGGACACGAAGGGACGACTCGTTCCAAGCCCAGGCAAAGCGTCTGTAGGTCATCGGCCACCACCCGATCCACGCCCCGAGTACTTAATTTTGGGCGTGGGTGCGAAAGTGTCCTTTGAGTCCTGGTGCCTGCGCTTTCCACGACTCGCCCCTTCGTCCCAGTAGGTCTACTAACTAACGAACTCCTTAGTAGTTTGGACCAAGCGTGGTGTCAACCCAGCGCGGTTATTTTGCGAGCCGTGTTCGTGCTATTGGTCCCTGATCAAAACGTTGTCTGTCAGTGTCTCCCGTGGCCGACCGCCGAACGAAAAGAAAAGTTGGCTGTCCCGATCGGAAGTCTTTTTTAAACATGAACGTTCTGGGTCAAAGGAATTCGACCCAGACTGTTGTTGAAATCGCTGTGGGAGGAGAGCGTAAAGGCTTTCACGCTGTCGCGCTGTTCGGCGGCGGCCTGGCTTTACAATCCTACCGATTTTTCGACTGGGCGCGCGCTAGCAGAAATAGAGCGAGTGCAACAAAGAACGTGACGAAAATCACGAGTAGATAGACATTGACGCGCATGGATGTCTCCGGCCACCTCGGCACAGACGCCAAATCCGTCTGGAACTTTTGCTTGTCAAAATCGTAGACGTAAACGTTTTCCCACCTAAAGCAAGTGATGGGCTTTGCAAAGTCCACGTCGTCTCGTCGCGTTTCTGCGGGAACATCGCTTGCTTTAAAGAGGCAGGTTTTGAATTCCAGCGCGGCATTTTTCACGCCGGTTCCGGTAACGAACGCCCCGGCGGGATAATCGGTCATGTAAACCACCGGCATTTTCGGTTTTTCGGTCCCGTAGTATTTCTGGGTCCGTTCATCGTATGAGCCGGGCTTATTCCACCTTAGCAAGTAAAACCTGCCGTATTCAGGATCGCTGTTGTATACGGGATCGGTATCATGCGAATCTATGACCCATTGCCGAAAGCAAAAAGGAATGGTTTCCCCGAAGCTCGGTACGATATCAGTTACAATGCGATTTATTTTGCCTTGGCGATTTTTCGAGCTGTGAAAAACGCAGCCTCTCTTGAACTGAACGATCGCGTATTTTTCCAGGGCATCCACTGAATCGGTTTCATATTCCATGATCACGCCGTTGCCATAGGTGGGATAGTTCGGGTCGTCACTGAACCAAACTTCGTAAACCAACTTTGTCAGCGTGAATCTTTTGAGATCACACGTGTCGGTCGACCGGCAGTCCGGATTCAAAAAGACCTGTTTTGTGTTTGAGTGGGTGTGCACATGCCCTTTGCCGGTAAAATCGCCATACGAAATCCCCGCAAGACAAAAGACTAGCAAGATGACAGAAAAGTAGAAGTTTTTCGTCATTGACTCGAGATGCCAACCGATCGGATGCAAAACGTCGGTGTTAGCCGGGCGAGCTATATTGCACGGCAAGATTCAGTCATCTACTGTCGTGCGCGACGCGGCTCCCGCGGTCTGGCCTTGATAGGCAGCATATAAGAAAGATCAAGCTGTTTCGCCGTATCGACCTACCCGCGCCGAAGACAGAAGGCTTTTGTTGCCATAACACCGTTCGTTTAATATTCCGCTGAGCTGCAAAAACCGCAAGCGCAATGGACAGGATTTCAAAATACCGAGACATTCCTGACGACGGGCTCGAAACTCCTTACGGCCGTCTCTATCGTCCCCAAAGTCAGGGCAAACAGATTTTTGCGCTGATCGCAGCCTTTGTTGCAAGTATGAGTCTTGGCGGTTGGGTGGCGGTCATACCGGGAGATCTTTCCACTGCGGCGCAAGTCGCTTTCCACATACCTTATGTGCTGGTGTTCTTCCTGGGTTACGGCTTGTGGGTGGCGCGCATCAACGCGATTGTCTTTGATACGATTGGCCGTTCAGTTTTTAAGCTACTCTGGCAACTGGTTGTGCATCGAAAGCAGCCCGATGACAGGGAAGGCATTTTGCCGTCCAAAGAGAAGGTCCTCGAGATGCTGGTTAAAGCCCAGAAAGCAGGGGCTTCATTTCGGGGCATCAGTTGGGTAGTGGCGCCTTTAGGGATGGTCTTGGGATTGCTGTGCGAGAGTGCGATGCCCGAGATGCAGCTCGTAACCTTACTGGTTGCCACCGTGCTCGCGTGGGGTTATTTGCTTGGTTACGTCGGCCGACGGGGCTGGCTGCCGTTTCCCGAAGGAGACTAGCCTAGCTTAGGCTAGCAGGCTCCTGAAAAAGGACTCATAGGCTTCGTTACTCAATCGTCTCCCGTCAACTATCTGAGTACGCCTCCGCTCGGCGATTTTCGCGCGCCTCGCCTTTGAGATCTTTTTCAGCGGCCTGCAATCGAAGTTTTCAGCAACTGCTGATTTTGAGGGGGGCGTCTCGGTACCTAAGTGCCTGCGAACCGAAGCCCATCACAATCGACTCATTTCCGCAAACCGAAATTGTTTCGGTTACCTCGCCGGTAGCGGTGCCGTTCCGGCAAATTTTTTGAACAGCTCGATGGTTTCAGGGTCGCGCGGAATTCCCTTGACGACCCTTGCTTGCTCGTCGGGCATTAGGGGTGTGGGCTCATCCCCGCCGGTCAGCTTGCGGTACTCCTTGACGAACGCGGGATCGGTATGCGTCTTGCGGACGGCTTCTTTTAAAATCTCCACGCGATCCTTCGGAGTTCCCGGAGGCAGAAGCAGAATCGTGCCGACGGATCTGAAATCACGCATCATGCTCAGGAGCTTTTTTTCTTCGTCAGTCTTGGCGAAGGTTTCAATGTCCGGGAGATTGAGACGGGCGAAGCGAGAATCTTTCTGGCCCCGAGGAATCTCAATGGCAGCGTGAAAATCCGCCAACTTTTTGTTGACGTAATCGTGCTCAACGACGGTACCCGTCGAAGCGACTTGCGCGTCCACTTCGCCGCGCGCGAAAGCAACTTCCAGGTCTTCGTTTTCGTATCCCGGAATGATCTTCGGCTCTTTCATATTGAGGAAGTAGGCGGTCACGCGGCTGTGTATGTATCCGGTGTGGCCCACGGGAGCGCTGCCGATGCGCACCCCGGTGGCGGCGCGGAGTTTGTCCAAAGTGTTGAGCTTCGCCTCCGCGCGCGTAGCGAAAAGATAATAGAGCCTGTGTTCGGTCGTACCGAGGTAAATGAGCTTGTCAATATCGTACTGAACGCCGGACTCCCCGAGAACGGCATAGGGCACGATGCTGCTGGAGATACGGTACAGCGTTAGACCGTCGGCGCGCGCGTTGTTGTAAAGATGATTGGCCGCCTTTCGGCCGCCGGCCCCGGGCATAAATTGAAAAGTGATCGTCGGATTGCCAGGAATGTGTTTGGCGAGAACCGATGCCAGGGCCCTGGCGCGCAGATCGCCCATGCCGCCGGCGCCGGAACCGACGATCAGATTGATCGTCTTTCCCTCATAAAAGGGCGCCTGCGAAAACGCCTGGCGGGCGCCAACCAATGCCGCCACAAAAACGAGAATGAGGCCGAACGCGTGTTTGGATTCAAACTGGCGCATATAAACCTCCTTTTAGGGACAAGGTTGCGACGAAGGGCTCAGCGCGATGATAGACCCAGAGTCGGATTCATGATTTCGGTCAAGAAGGGTTGGTTGCCCAACATCGGTGACTTCGTTCGAGCTAACATTATGATTCAAGTCGGTTTACTTGGAGAGCCCGAACGAGGTGATATCTCCGCCTGAAAAAAACGTGCCGATGAGATTGCCGCGCGTGATCGGCAGGTCGAGGTGAGAGGGAAGCGTTTCATCATGATAAATCGTGATCCGCGCCGGCCGCGTGCGCCGAACGTGATTTCTCGCCAGCGCCTGCAATGAATTCAACGCCGGCTCGTCGTCGGCTCCTTTGATACGGATCGCGATGCGCTCGCCGGCTTGAAACAGACGAGCTGTCGGCACAATCGGGATCTTCAGCTCGTAAATCTTTCCCGGCTCGAGCGGCTCGCGCGACTCATGAGCCTGGACCGGCGCCCAGAGTTCGCTGTCGTCGCGCAGCTTGCGCTGTGAGGCACGCAGCCAACCGCGGGTAAGCTCGTGTTCTTTGCCGTCGCGATCGATCAGCAGCAGTGTGGCGAACAACAATGAATCGGTGTCCGTCGTCGAAACATAGAGCGTTAGCACGCTCGGACCGAGCACTTCGATATTCTCCACCAGCGGCGGCGTGGCGTAGGTGAGCACACCGTGCTCGAAGTTCGATTCGTCGAAGGAGTCGAAGCCTTCGGCCGGCCAGATCTCATGCTCGCTAAGGATGCCTTCCTTGTGCAGGTAAAATGTCGTCCAGCGTGCCTCGGGCGGCGGCCAGTCGTGTAAATTCTTCCACTCACCGCTGGGTGGGATGAAACAGCGGATCGGCGGCTCATCCATGATGCCGGTATTGATGCCCTTGAGCCAATAATCAAACCAGCGTAGCGACTCGTCCTGATATTGATAGACGGGCCGATCGAGATAGACTCCCGGCCCGATAACCATTTTCTTCGGACCCTGCCAATTCTTCCATGCGGTGAATGCGCCGGGCAGGTGTAGACCGTAGTTACCCCAACAGGCGCCCAGATAGGCGGGGATCGTTGCCTTGTGATCTTGCGCGTTGCGTTCGTGCCAGAACGGGCCGTCGAATGGATGGAGCACGAGATCGACGATCAGCGCGTTAGTGCCCGCGCCGGGATTTTGCAGCGCCTCGCGTAAACCGGGCACTGCCATGATCTCGTCGTCGCGCATGGCTTGCGTGATGGCTTCCCTGTAGGCCGCCTCGCCGTGTTTTTCTTTGTAGAGGCTTCGGTAGTTGGGTTTGTGCAAGCTGTTGCGCCAGTGGGTGATGAACCCGTGCGCCAAGGTGCCGCCGTGGTAGCAGCGGTGGCGATAATCGTCGCTGCCCGCGAACGGCGCAAAGACCGCCTTGAGCGGTTTGGGTCCGAGAGCGGCAACCGCTTTGGCAAGGCGCGCAAAGTACGAAACGCCGAACATGCCGACGGCCCCGTTGCTCCATGGCTGCGCGGCCAGCCAGTCGATCAGATTGCAAATGTCTTGTACTTCGAGCGGCCCCATGAGCTGGTAGTATCCTTCCGAGCTACCGCTGCCGCGCACATTGAAAACCGCATGGACGTATCCCCGGCGGGCGAAGAAAGTCGAGTCGCCGCTTTCCATGTAACCACGCAGGGGCGTAAAGCCGACCGGGCGCACGGGCGGAGACTGCAAATTTTTGTTGTATGCGTGCGCGCCTAATATCACTGGAAATTTTTCCTCCGATTTCGGGCGATAGATGTCGCCGTCGAGCAAAGTGCCGTCGGGCATGGGCACTTTGACGTCGCGATCGACGGTGACGTCGTATTTTCTCTCCGACGTGGACCACTGGCGCGTAAACATAAACTCGACCTCCCGACGAAGTCCCCAAATACTCCAGGCAAGGAAAAATGTCCAGAAACCATGCCACGGGTTCAGCGGTAAAAGTTCAGCTCGAGCACTGGAGTGGCCCGTTGGAGGGTAGACACAGAGGTGTGGCCGTCAACAACCGCGCTTCGAAATGCATGATGCACAGCGTTGCCTTGACGATCGGAGCGGTCAAAGTTATTCTCGCTCGCTGCGAAGGAGGAGTTGCAAAGCTGTGCGGATTATCGATTTACATTGCTATCCAAACACGGAGCCCTGGATCAAATCGCAGGGGCCATACGTGGAAGCACTGGCAAAATACTGGAACCGCGCATGGACGTGGAAAGACGAAAGCGAGGTTATCGAAGAGTTCAAGCGGGCGGGCGTGCAGGCGATGTTGGTCGCTTTCGACATCGAAGTGGTCACCGGCGCGCCACCCTGCACGAATGAATATGTCGCCAGGATGCGCGACGATCATCCCGACGTAATCCGCCAGGCCTGGGGCGCCGTCGATCCGCTCAAAGGGGAACGGGCGATCGAAGATGCAAAAAGGGCGATCGAAGAGCTTAAACTTTTTGGCTTTCACTTCCATCCGATCATGGGCCACTTTTCCGTTGACGAGCGGCGATTCTATCCGCTGTGGGAAACCATCAATGGGCTCAAAGTGCCGATCATGATCGACGTCGGCACCACGGGCATGGGAGCCGGCATGCCGGGCGGTTTGGGCGCAGTGATCCGACACGCACACCCCGCCGCGATCGATCAGCTGGCCGCAGACTTTCCCGATCTGACTATTGTCGCGGCGCATCCGGGATGGCCGTGGACTGAAGAGATGCTGGCGGTGGCGCTGCACAAAGGCAACGTGTCGTGGGAACTGTCCGGCTGGGCACCGAAATATTTTCCCGAGCCGTTAAAACGCGACATCAAAGGGCGTTTGAAGGATAAAATCATGTTCGGCAGCGATTATCCGAGTATTCCGTACGAGCGCATTTTCAAAGAGTGGGAAGAGCTTGGCTACCCGGACGAGCTGATGGAAAAAATCTTCCACGCCAACGCCGAGCGGATTCTCGGTCTGTAGCCTATCGCCTGTGTTTAGGATGCGCGTGCGAAGAGCCGCAACAAAGGCGGCAAGCGACATTTCACCACTGAGGCGTAGATTTCGGAGTCTCTCTCGAAAATTTTTTTCTCAGCGTAGTCCGCGTCTCCGTGGTGAATTCCTGGTTTCAGCGGGGGCGCTCGCGCACGGCTCCAATCAGCAGGCTGTAAAGAATTAGTGGGACGGCGGTCACCAGGATCATTGCCGTAAGGATTTCTCCAGTGCCGGTAATCAGTTTGGCTGCAACCAACGGCGCCAAAACGCCCGCCGTGTAGTGCAGTGACATGATGATGCCGCTGGCGGTGCCGGCGTTGCCGGCCGGAGCAGCGTCCTGAGCGAGAGCGATGACCAGCGCGGGCACCGAAGCTTTGAGTACTCCGAAGACGAATATTCCGACGGCAAGAGACACCGCCGATTCCAACCAATAAAAAACTGCAAAGGCCGCCGCCGCGGCGGGAATAGCGCTCAGGACGATCACCTGTTTGCGGCCGAACTTGTCCGACAACGAGCCGAGCGAAAATGAACCGAGCATGTTGGCGATGCTCAGCACACCCATGATCCAACCGGTCTCTTCAAGCGTGAGCGTCTTGGCGGTGCGCAGCGCGGTTGGAGTCCAGGCGGCACTGCTCCAAAACACGGAGCCACCGATGAACTCGGCGAGCGCGAGAGTAAAAAGCGGCAACGAAAGCGCGTCTTTGAACAAGCCGAAGTGGGTCACTCCCGCGGTCCGGCGGCTGCCGCGAATCCAGTAGAGCTGGAGCAGCATGTCAGCGACCCCGATGAGGCCTACCGTCACGAACGCGGCGCGCCAGCCGAAGGCAGCGGCGACGCGGCTCGCCAAGACGGCGCCGATGGCGCCGCCGATGCCATAGGTCACGGAAACCAAACTGGCGCCGAGACCGCGCCGATGCGGCAGCAGGTCGGACATGATTGCGTAGAGCGACGGTGGCGTGAAGCCGTAGCCGATTCCCGTGACGGCAAGAAAACAAAAAAACCACAAACGCTGACTGCTTATGCCAGCGCTCAGGAATCCAAAAGCGAGCAGGCTGAGTCCGGCGATCAACACCGTCTTGCGGCCGATTCGATCAGCGAGCCGCCCGGCAATCGCGCTGGTGATTGCCGCAACCATCATCATGACCGAGAAGAGACCGCCGGCTTCGAGTTCGGAGAGCGAAAACGATGCGCGCACTTCCGGCAAGGCGATCCCGAGCGTCGCCACCATCATGGACGGCATCAAGTTCGAACAGGGAGCAATAAAGACGGAAAGTCGATCCGCTTGCGCAGACGCCGGTGATTTTTGCGGGTCGATGGGTTGTTCCTATTGCCGCGGCATGAATGCAAAAGCGCAGGCGATCTTCATCTGCCGGTTTGTAGGAGAATCATATGGGAAAAGCAAGGCGGCGATCGAGCCGCGGCAAAGCCGCAAAGAGAGAGCAGAAATCTAGCCACAAAGGCACAAAGGTCACTAGAGAAGGAGACGGCTATAGCCGTCCGCGCGTTATCGAAGATTTCACCGCAGAGAACATAGCGCAGTCGAACCGCAACCATAGCTCGGAGTATCTCCCGCAAAGAGAGAGGCGCAAAGTCCGCAAAGGAAAAAAA